>NZ_VWPG01000005.1:0-202421 GCF_009829695.1 Actinomyces sp. zg296 | reverse complement strand
CGGGCACCGCGGTGGGCGCCTCGGTGGGTGCCGCAGAGGCGCCGGCGGCCGCCCGGGGGGCGCCATCGGCGCCGGGCGCGCCAGTAGGCCGCGCGGTCGAGCCGGCGCCGGGCCAGCCCGGCCCACCGGGGATCGCCGCGCCTCGCTGGTAGGCGGTGGCGGCGGCGCGAGCGCGGGTATCGGCGGCCTCATTCATGGGGTGGCCCACGTGCCCCCGCACCCACTCGAAGCGCACCTGCCGGCCGGCCAGGGCCTCGTCAAGGGCGCGCATGAGGTCCTCGTTGAGGACCGGCTTGCCGTCGGCCTTGCGCCAGCCGCGCCTCTTCCAGCCGTGGCGCCACTTGGTCAGGGAGTTGATGACGTACTGGGAGTCCGCCTGGATGAGGAGGTCCTCGCCTGCCAGCCCGGCGGCGGCGGTCGCTCGCAGGAGCTCGAGGACGGCGGTGAGCTCGCCCCGGTTGTTCGTGGACTCGGGCCAACCGCCGGCGGCCCAGCAGTCGTCGCTCACGTACCACGCCCAGCCGGCGGGTCCGGGGTTGCCAAGGGCCGAGCCATCCGCGGCGGCGATGATCGTCATGGCCCACACCCTACCGGCGCGACGACGGTTCCCAGCAGCACGCCCCAGGCGGGCCGCCCGCATGAGCGTGGGGCGCCCCTCCGCTCCGGGAGGGGCGCCCCACGGGCGCACGATGCGCGGGCCTCAGGCGTCGAGGTCGGTCTCGAGCAGGGCCTTGAGCTCGGCCAGGGCGGAGTCAGCGCCGTCGGCGTCCGAGGCCAGGGTGACGACGTCGCCGAAACCGGCGCCAAGGGTCATCACGCCGAGGATGGAAGAGGCGTCGACCGGCGCACCGCCCTCCTTGGCGATGGTGACGGGGACGCCCGTCTCGGCGACGGCCTTGACGAAGGTGGCGGCGGGACGGGCGTGAAGACCGACCTTGGAGGCGATAGTGGCGGTGACCTGAGCCATAGTGGTGCTCCTTAGGATGAGAAACAGGCGCGCGGGCGCAGCGTCCTGATGGTGTGCAGCGATCCCGCTGAACATGTCACAGCCTATCCGTTTTGCTCCTCCGCGGCATGTCTCGCGTGGGATCAGTCACGGATGGCATGTAGGGGGCGACGACGATCTGGGCCCGCTGCAACTCCTTGACGTCGCCATAGCCGGTGGCGGCCAGGGTGCGCCGCAGGGCGCCCATGATGTTGAGCGTGCCATCAGCGCGGTCCGAGGGGCCGTTGAGGATCTCCTCAAGGGTCCCCACGGTGCCCACATGCGTGCGGTAGCCGCGCGGGAGCCGGTCGTGGTAGGCCTCCGAGCCCCAGTGGTAGCCGTCGCCCGGCGCCTCGGCCGCCCGAGCGAGCGCCGCGCCGAGCATGACGGCATCGGCCCCACAGGCGATGGCCTTGACGACGTCGCCGGAGTTGCCGACCCCGCCGTCGGCGATGACGTGGACGTAGCGGCCCCCGGACTCGTCCATGTAGTCGCGCCTGGCGGCGGCGACGTCGGCGACGGCGGTGGCCATGGGCATGTGGAGGCCGAGGACCTGGCGGATGGATGAGGACGCCCCGCCGCCCTGGCCCACGAGGACCCCGGCGGCCCCGGTGCGCATGAGGTGGAGGGCCGCCGTGTAGGTGCTCACCCCGCCGACGACGACGGGCACGTCGAGCTCGTAGATGAAGCGCTTGAGGTTGAGCGGCTCCTTGGTGCCAGAGACGTGCTCGGCCGAGACGGTGGAGCCGCGGATGATGAGCAGGTCCACGCCGGCCTCGACGACGGCGCGCCAGTGCTCGAGGGCGTGGTTGGGGCTGAGCCTGCCCGCGACGACGGCGCCGGAGGCCCGCAGCCCCGCGACGCGCTCGGCGATGAGGGCGTGGTCCACGCGCCGCGAGTACACGTCCTGCAGGACGCGCGTGGCCTCCTCGGGAGCGGCGGAGCGGATGCGCGCGTAGGCGTCAGCCGGGTCCGCGTAGCGGGTCCACAGGCCCTCCAGGTCAAGGGTGCCGATGCCTCCCAGGCTGCCGACGGCGATCGCCGTGCGGGGCCCCATCGCGGAGTCCATGGGGGCGGCCATGACGGGCAGGTCGACGTGGTAGGCGTCCAGCTGCCAGCCGACGCGAACATCGCGGACGTCCCGGGTGCGCCGGGAGGGGACGAGGGCGATGTCCTCGAAGGAGTAGGCCTGGCGGGCGCGCTTGGAGCGCCCGATCTCGATCTCACCGCTCATGGACCGATCCTAGACGGGCGATCCTCCCCCGCCCGCCCCCGGCGACAAGAGCGCCCAGATCGATGTCAGGGCCCGGTGGCATCCTGGGCCCATGAGCGTTAAACCTGCCGCATGGGCCAGCGGCCCCCTCCTTGGACTGGACACCGAGACCACGGGAGTCGATCCCACCCGCGAGCGCCTGGTCACCGCCGCCCTGGTCTCGCGCGGGCGGCGCGCGGCCGGCGGTGGGCGGGCCCAGTCCGTCACCACGTGGCTCGCCGATCCCGGCGTGGAGATCCCGGCGGCGGCCGCCGCCGTCCACGGGATCACCACCGAGCGGGCCCGGGCGGAGGGGCGCGCTATTGAGGAGGTTCTCACCGAGGTCTCCGATGCCCTCGTGTCCGCCATGGGCGCGGGCACGCCCGTGGTCGCCTTCAACGCCTCCTATGACCTCACCCTCCTGGAGGCCGAGCTCGCCCGCCATGGGCTGGCCACCATGCGCGAGCGCTTGGGCCGCGAACTCGGGCCGATCCTCGATCCCCTGGTCATCGACAGGGCGGTTGACCGCTTCCGCCGGGGCAAGCGGCGCCTGGGGGACATGGCCGCCGCCTACCGCGTGCCGGTGGACGAGGCCCTGCACACGGCGGAGGTGGACGTCATCGCCACACTAGACGTCCTCGAGGCGATCCTCGCCGCTCATCCGGAGGTGGCGGCCATTCCCGCTGAGGAACTGGTGGCCGCGCAGGCGCGCTACCACCGGCAGTGGGCGGAGTCCTTCAACAGGTGGCTGGCGAGGACGAGCCCGGGCCGTCCGGGCGCGCAGACCGCCTGGCCGCTGCCGGACTCCCCACCGGCGTGAGGGCCGCGCCCTCGGGCGCGAGGCGAGGCGGCCTGCGCACCGGGTGAGGCGCAGGCGCGCTGCCGCTCTCAGGAGCGCGACTGGTAGTTGGGGGCCTCGGCGGTCATCATGACGTCGTGCGGGTGGGACTCCTTGAGCCCCGCGGAGGTGATCCTCACGAACTGCCCACGCTCCTTGAGCTCGGGGACCGTGCGGGCGCCCACGTAGAACATCGACTGGTGAAGGCCACCCACCAGTTGGTAGACGACGTCCGCCAGCGAGCCGGAGTAGGGCACCTGGCCCTCGATGCCCTCGGGGACGATCTTGGAGTCCGAGGAGACATCGGCCTGGAAGTAGCGGTCCTTGGAGTAGGAGCGGCGCCCGCGCGAACTCATGGCGCCGAGCGAGCCCATGCCGCGGTAACGCTTCCACTGCTTGCCGTTGACGAATACGAGGTCCCCCGGGGATTCGGTACATCCGGCGAGCAGCGAGCCGAGCATGACCGTGTCCGCGCCGGCCACGAGCGCCTTGGCGATATCGCCGGAGTACTGCAGGCCGCCGTCGGCGATGAGCGGGACGCCCGCGGGGCCGCAGGCGCGCGCGGCCTCGTAGACGGCGGTCACCTGCGGGACGCCGACCCCCGCCACCACGCGGGTGGTGCAGATCGAGCCCGGACCCACGCCGACCTTGACGGCGTCGACCCCGGCGTCGATAAGCGCCTGGGCGCCCTCGCGGGTGGCCACGTTGCCGCCGATGACCTCGACGCGGGAGAAGGCCGGGTCGGACTTGATGCGCGAGATCATCTCCAGGGCCAGGCGCGCCCCGCCGTTGGCGGTGTCGACGACGAGCGCGTCCACACCGGCCTCGGCCAGGGCGGTGGCCCGCTCCCAGGTGTCGCCCCAGTAGCCGACGGCGGCGCCGACGACGAGGCGGCCCTCGGCGTCCTTCGTGGCGTTGGGGTACTGCTCGGTCTTGACGAAGTCCTTGACGGTGATGAGGCCGGTGAGGCGCCCGGCGTCGTCGATCAGGGGGAGCTTCTCGATGCGGTGCTCGGCGAGCAGGGCTTTGGCGTCCTCGCGAGAGATCCCCGTGCGCCCGGTGATGAGGCGCTCGCGCGGGGTCATGCAGTCGCGCACGCGGATCGTCGACCACTTCTCGGCGGGGACGAAGCGCAGGTCCCGATTGGTGATGATGCCGTGGAGAGCGCCGTCGGGGCCCACCACGGGCAGGCCGGAGACCTTGTACTGGCCGCACAACTCATCGAGTTGGGAGATGGTGGCGTCCGGGCCGACGATGACGGGGTCGGAGACCATGCCGGACTCCGAGCGCTTGACCCGGCGCACCTGGTCGGCCTGCTCCTCGATGGACAGGTTGCGGTGGAGGATGCCCATGCCGCCCTGGCGGGCCATGGCGATGGCCATCTCCGACTCGGTGACGGTGTCCATGGCGGCGCTGAGCAGCGGCGTTGACAGGGTAATCCCGCGGGTCAGACGGGAGGTGGTATCGACCTCGGAGGGGATGACGTCCGTCAGCCTGGGCAGGAGGAGCACGTCGTCGTAGGTCAGTCCGGTGGGGGCGTAGATATCGGGGCTGGTGATCGAGTCGCTCACGGTCGCATCGTAGGTCGGCGGCGGGGCCGCGCGCATCCCAGGCCCGCCAGACGCGACGAGGGCCGCCACCGGGCGGCGGGGGCCGGCCCCAGGCCCCACGGGCCGGGCGCGGCGCCCGAGACGCGCGGATCCCCCGGCGGCCGAGACGGCCCCTCCGGGGGATCCGAGGCGCGGGCCGGGCCCGCGGGGGTCACTTGGTGACGATCGCGAGGATGTCGCGGGCGGAGAGGATGAGGTACTCCTCGCCGTCGTACTTGACCTCGGTGCCGCCGTACTTGGAGTAGATGACGACGTCGCCCTCGGCGACATCGACCGGGACGCGGTTGCCGTTGTCGTCGACGCGGCCGGGGCCCACGGCCACGACCTTGCCCTCCTGCGGCTTCTCCTGGGCGGTGCCCGGCAGGACGATGCCGGAGGCGGTGACCTGCTCGGCCTCGACCGTCTGGACGACGATCCGGTCCTCGAGCGGCTTGATGGAGATCGACATTGCGGACCTCCCCTTCTCGCTAGTGGGTGGATGACATTGTCTGCTGCGCTCGATGCGCGCTGTGCCGCCGTCGCGGGGGCCGGCAAGCGCTCCTGAGTGCGAGCCGCGGGGCTGGTGGGCCCCGTGCCAAGAACGAATCTACGTCCGCGATTAGCACTCAGTCAACGCGAGTGCCAAGCGCTTGCGGGGCTTTCGCCGACGGCGTGGCCGGGGCTGGCGGGCCTGACGGTGCTGGCCGGGACGGCGGGGAGGCGCGACGCATGCCGGCTGCCGGACGCCCGGGTTGGCGATGGGTAGCACTAGGGGCATGCCATGATCGGGGGGATGACTGACTCCCAGCGCGACGTCGCCACGTCTGAGCCCGCCCAGCCCGAGCCCGCCGCCCCCTCCGACCCCGCGGCGCTGTCCCTCATGCCCCTGCTCACCCCGGAGGGCTGGGCGCTGCTCGGATCGCTACCCCCATACGACGAGGCCGAGGCGCTCCGCCTCGCCGAGTCCCTGCGCGCCGCCGGCCACGCCCCGGCCCTCGTCGCCGCCGCCCTCACCCAGCAGCGCCTGCGCTCGCGCGCGGCCGCGAAGTTCGGCGACTTCGCCCAGCAGATGCTCTTCACGCCCGACGGGCTGGAGCAGGCCACCCGCCTGGCGGTCTCCGCCCACCACGCCGCCCGTTACGCAGCCGCGGGCACGCACCGGGTCGCCGACCTCGGCTGCGGCATCGGCGGGGACGCCATGGCCCTGGCGGGACTGGGGCTTGACGTGCTCGCCGTCGAGCGCGACGAGGCGACGGCGGCCCTGGCGACCGTCAACCTCATGCCCTTCGAGGGCGCTCGGGTCCTGCGCGCCGACGCCCTGTCGGTCGACCTGGAGGCCGAGGGTGTCGACGCCGTCTTCGCCGACCCGGCCCGGCGGGCGGGCGGGCGACGGCTGACGGACCCCGAGCAGTGGTCGCCGCGGCTGAGCGAGGTCCTCGCGCTGCGCGAGCGCGTCGACGCCGTGGGGGTCAAGGTGGCGCCCGGCATCGACCACGCGCTCCTGCCCTCACACGCCCATGTCCAGTGGGTGAGCGTGGACGGGGAGGTTGTCGAGGCCGGCATCTGGTGCGGGCCACTGGCCCCGGAGGGGCCGGGCCGCTCGGCCCTGGTCCTGACCACGGGCGCCGACGGCGAGCCGCGGGCCCGGCGCCTGACCGACCCGGCCTGCGCGGATCCCTCCGCCGCCCCGGAGCAGCTCGAGCCGGTGACCGGCACCGCCGAGATCGGTGAATTCCTCCTAGAGCCCGACGGCGCCGCGATCCGCGCCGGGCTGGTCGCCGAGCTGGCGCGCCGCACGGCCTCGCGCCCCGTGGGCACGCGCATCGCCTACCTCACCGGCGACACGCCGCCTCAGGCGTCACTCGCCCCCTTCCTGCGCTGCTGGCGCGTGCGCGAGGTGCTGCCGCTCAATCTCAAGGCCCTGCGGGCGCGGGTGCGCGAGCGCGGCATCGGGCGCCTGGAGATCCACAAGCGAGGCCTGCCCGTCTCCCCCGACGCCCTGCGCGCCTCCCTGCGCCTCAAGGGCGACAGTGCGGAGACGTGGGTGGCGACCCGGGTGGGCGTGCGCGACGAGCACGACCGGGGCGCCGTGCTCGTCGTCGAGCCCGTAGGCGTTGAGCGCTGAGTCCCTAGGAGGACAGGCCGGGGAACAGGCGGTTCACGACGTCGTCGACTCCCAGCCGACCCGCCGCTCCCCCTCCTCACGGATGACCGTCGCCAGGCTGACACCGGGCAGGCCGAGGACGCCGGAGTTGATGGCGATGGGCGCCTGGCCGCGGGAGGCTCGCGTCAGCATCGCCTGCCGCCGTCGCGGGTCCGCGATCATCTGCGCCAGCGCCTGCTCGGGGTGGTGGAGGAAGACGTGCACGTACTCGTTGCGGCCTGAGTTGGCCGACACCACGCGCAGCCCGGCGATCTCCTCCCAGGGAATGAGTCCGACAGCCTTGGGACCCGTGGCGTCGTGGACGCCGCGGTCATCGATGACGACGCGCGGGCGCTGCCCCTTCTCGTGGCGCACGAAGGAGACGAGGGCGGCGAGCGCGCCGACGACGCCGGCCACGAGCAGGCCCGGGCCGAGCACGGGCCCTCGCCTGGTGCTATAGATGAAGTCCGGCTGCCACACCATGAGGACGATCCCCGCGCATAGCATCGCGAGGGCGATGGCGATCATGCGGATGTCGTTGCTGCGCGCCTGCGAGCCTCGTTCGAGGACGCGCGCCGGGGTGCCGGCGGACGAGGGAGAAGGGGACTGGGTCATCGTGGGTCCTGTCTGCGTGTTGGTGCGCCGGTCCGCCGGCTGTCACACGGGCACCGGCGCGCGCACCGTCGCGGGGCGAGCGACGGCTGCGGTCGAGCGGGCACGGAGGACGGGAGCGGGAACCGGCGGGAACGGTTTGCTTGCACAGGAAACCTTATACTTTTTATACTTTACGTCCATGCCTTCCCCCGTATCCCGCTCCCCGCACGCCCCCTCCGCCCAACCGCCCCTCGTCATTCGCCCCGGAGCCACCGCCTGGGTGAGCGCAGCGATCCTGTCCGTCGTCGCTCTGGCCCTCCTCGCCGTCGCCGTCCTGCTGGCCGGTGCCGGTGTCGCGGCCGAGGGCGTGGGCCCCCAGGACCGGCCGAGCCCTGCCCTCATCGCCGTGCTCACGGCGATGGGCTTGGGGTTCCTCCTGCTGGCCGTCGTCCCCCTGCGCGCACGCCTGACCGTCGACGCGACCGGGCTGCACGCGCGTACGGCGCTGCGCACCCGTCACTACTCCTGGGACGAGGTGCACGGCCGCCTGTGGATCGAGCGGGCGCGGATCCGCCGCCGCGGGTTCACCGTGCACATCCACAGGCTCACTCTGGCCACCGAGACGGCGGAGGTGCGCCTGCCCGTCACCCGCCAAGGGCTGTCCCGCAGGCGGACCGCCCAGGCCATCGACGCCATCCACGATCAGGTCACGTCCTACGACCCGCTGTCCTGACCCGCACCGTGCGCACGGTCGAGCCTGTCAGCGGGCGATGACGGTGTCCAGGGGCATGGCGGAGTCCGGGGCAAAGTCGAGCGGGCTCGGCTCGACGCCGGCGCGCGCCGCGGCCGCCCCGAGCGCCGCGATCTGGGCACCGTTGTCTGTGCAGTAGCGCAGCGGCGGGATGCGCAGGGTGATGCCCGCCGCCTGGCACCGCTCCGCGGCGAGCTCGCGCAGCCGCGAGTTCGCGGAGAACCCTCCGCCGATGACGAGGGTGTCGCAGCCCGTGTCGAGGCAGGCGGCCACGGCCTTGGCGGTCAGCGAGTCGTTGACAGCCTCGGAGAAGGCGGCGCAGATGTCATCCACCGGCACCTCTCGCCCGCCGTCCTCCAAGGACTCCACGTAGCGGGCCACGGCCGTCTTGAGGCCGGAGAAGGAGAAGTCGTAGCGGTGGCGCTCGCGGTCCTTCGCGGCGGCCAGCCCCCGGGGGAAGCGGATCGCCTCGCGGTCCCCGGCCCGGGAGCAGCGGTCCACATGCGGCCCGCCGGGATAGGGCAGCCCGAGGAGGCGGCCGACTTTGTCGAAGGCCTCCCCCGCGGCGTCGTCGAGGGTGCCGCCGAGCTCGACGACGTCGGTGGCGATGTCGCGGATGCTCAGGATGCTCGAGTGCCCGCCGGAGACGATGAGCCCGATGAAGCGGTCGGGCAGGGGCCCGTCGACAAGTTCGTCGACGGCGAGGTGGCCGATGACGTGGTTGACGCCGTAGACAGGCCTGCCCAGGGACGCCGCCAGGGCCTTGGCCGCGGAGATGCCCACGGTGAGCGAGCCGATGAGGCCGGGGCCCGCGCACACGGCGATGGCGTCGATCTCCTCAAGGCCCACTCCGGCGCGCTCCAGGGCGGCGTCGAGAGTGGGGACGAAGGCCTCCAGATGGGCGCGGGAGGCGATCTCGGGGATGATCCCGCCGAAGCGGGCGTACTCATCCATGGAGGTGGCGGTGACGTCGCCGAGCAGCTCGCGGCCGCGAACGAGGGCCACGCCGGTCTCATCACAGGTGGACTCGATGCCGAGGATCAAGGGGGCGCTCACGGCGCTCAGCCTAGCCCCTGCCAGGCGGAGGCCCGTACCGCGGCCGGGGCGAGGATGGCGCTTGCACCAGTGACCAGCCGCGGGCGCGGACCCGCCGAGTCCAGAAGTCCCGATAGGGACCCTCGGCCTCGATCAGGTCGGCATGGCGGCCGCGCTGGGCCACCCGCCCGTCGTCGCCGAGCACCACCACCTGGTCGGCGGCGGCGATCGTCTCGAGCTTGTGGGCGATGACGATGAGCGTGGAGGTGCGGCGCAACTCCTCCATGGCCGCCACAATATGGGCCTCGTTCTCCGCATCCAGGGCGCTGGTGGCCTCATCCAGCAGGACGATCGGCGCGCGCTTGAGCAGGGCCCGGGCGATCGAGACGCGCTGGCGCTCCCCGCCGGACAGGGCGCGCCCGCCCTCGCCGACGCGGGCCCGCCAGCCGTCGGGCAGGCGGTCCGCGATCTCGGTGACGCCCGCGAGCCCGGCCGCCCATCGCAACTGCTCCGGGCCCGCCCCCGGATCGCCGACGCGGATGTTGGCCTCCAGGGTTCCGTCGAAAAGGTAGACGTCCTGGAAGACCATGCTCAACTGCTCCATGAGCTGGGGGGTCGGCATGTCGCGAACATCAGCGCCGCCCACGCGCACGGCCCCCGAGTCCGCATCCCAGAAGCGGGCGATGAGGCGGGCGATCGTGGTCTTGCCCGAGCCGGAGGGGCCGACGATCGCGCACATCGTCCGCGCGGGGACCTCCATCGAGACGCCGTCGAGGACCCGCGCCCCCTCCCGGTATCCGAAGGTGACGCCGTCGAGGCGCACGGACCCGGGCTCGGTCAGCGCGGCGCGCCCGCTCGGCTCGTCCATGACGGGGGCGTCCATGACGGCGTCGAGATGGCTCATCATCTGACGCCGCTCCTCCAGGCCGAAGGCGGCGCCGGAGACGTCGTCGAGCATGGTGGTGAAGCGCAGGCACATGCCGATGGTGGCGATCGCGGGCAGGGGCTCCATGGCGCCGGCGACGGCGAGGGAGGCGGTGAGCATGATCATGCCGACCACCACGACCTGGGTGACGGCGCCCGTGAGGAGGTTCCCACCGGTCTCCCACCACAGGGCGCGGCGGGAGGCGCGAAGGCCGTCGGCGAAGGCCGCCGTCAACCGCCCATAACGGCCCACCGCGCAACACGAGCGCAGGGCCCCCTGGCAGCGGGCGAGCTCGACGATGCGGGTGGCGAGCTCCCGCTCAGCGGGCTCCGAGATGGCCTTGCCGCGATCGAGAAGACGGCGGGCCAGGAGGATGAGCAGCGCCACGACGGGGGCGCCGACGGTCAGGAACAGCCCCAGGCGCCAGTCCCAGGCCCATGAGCCGATCCAGATGACGGCGCAGCCGGCGACGGCGGAGGCGATCCGGTACAGGAAGTGGGCGGCGGACTCTCCCAGGGACAGCATCTCCTGGCTGGAGGCCCGAGACATGGTGCCGGCGGAATCGGAGTCGAACCAGCGCAGGGGCAGGCGGGCAATCTTGTCACCGATGGCGTGATGGACGTCGCGCATGAAGCCGAGCGCCCCCATCATGTTCGCACGCCTCCCGATGAAATCGATGACCGCCGACACGATGGCGCAGGCCGCGAGCGCCACCAGCCAGCCGCCGAGGCTCAGGCCCCAGCGGGTCCCGCCGTCGGCCAAGGCCACCGAGGCGGGCAAGAGGGACAGCAGGGCCACTCCGGAGATGAGGCCGCTGACCGCGCCGAGCGCGACCCCTCTCAGCGTCCGCCTCCAGGTGCCCGCGGTCATGAGGCGGCGGTAGTGGGCCAGCAGGGAGCGCCTCTCCCAGGCGGGCCCAGCGTCCCCCGGAGCCGGCGCCAGGCTCCCCCCGGCGCCGCGCCCCGCACCCGGGGCCGTGCTGACGCCTCGCCCCGGGTCCGGGTCCGGGTCCGGGTCCGGGGCGAGGCCGGCTCCCGGGAGGGCAGGATCCGGAGCGGCCGACGCGCCCGGAGCGGCCGACACCCCGGCCGGGGAGGCGCCGGCGTCGGCCAGCCGCCCGGACTGGCGCAGCAGGGCCCGGTAGTGGGGCTCATCCAGCAGCTCGGCGTGGGTGGCGGCCGCGACGAGGCGCCCCCGCTCCATGACGGCGATGCGGTCGGCGCCGCGCACGACGGCGGGCCGGTGGGCGATTACCAGGACGGTGCGGTCCCGAACCAGCGCGCTCAGCGCCTCCTGGATCTGCGCCTCGGACTCCGGGTCGGCCATGGCGGTGGCCTCGTCCATGAGCAGGACGGGGGTGTCCAGCAGCAGGGCGCGGGCGATGGCGATGCGCTGCTCCTGGCCGCCGGACAGGGCGGCCTCCTGCCCTAAGACGGTGTCGTAGCCGCGCGGCAGGGCCATGATCTCCTCATCGATGCGGGCGGCGCGGGCGGCGGCGCGCACCTGCTCGTCGGTGGCGCCCGGGCAGCCCAGCGCGATGTTCTCGCGCACGGTGGCCCCCAGCAGTTGGGCGTCCTGGAGGACGAAGGAGACCGTGGAGTAGAGGGTCTCCTCGTCCATGTCTCGCAGGTCCACCCCGCCGATGCGCACGACTCCGGAGTCGGGGTCGGCGAAGCGGGCGATGAGGGTGGCCAGCGTCGACTTGCCGGAGCCCGACGGCCCCAGCAGGGCGGTGACCGTGCCGGGCTCCAGGGTAAGGCTGACGTCGTCGAGGGCGCGGTTGTCCCCGTAGGAGAAGGACACGCGCTCGATCTCGACGCGGGCCCCCACGGGCCGCTTCGGGCTGGCGGGGTCGGAAAGGACGGGGGTGTCGAGCACCTCGCACAGCCGCAGCGCCGCGGCGCCGGCCAGCTGGTAGGACCAGCTCACGGAGACCACGGTGATGAGCGCGTCGGGGAGCACGAGAGCGATAAGCGCGGCGGCCAGCACCTGCGGCAGGGTGACCACGCCGGCGTGGATGAGCAGGGAGCCGCCTCCCAGGTCGACCAGCAGGACCACCGGGATGGAGACCCAAGCGAAGGACAGGCAGCTGACCGTCATGAGCGACATGGCCCAGTCGTGGTAGAAGCGGGAAAACCCGTCGGCGGCAGCCAGGTAGGCGCCGTGGGCCCGCCCGCCGCGCCCGAAGGCCTTGACCACCGGGATGCCGGTGACGAACTCGACCATGGTGGAGGACACGTCCGCGAGCCGGCGGTCCATCTCCACCGTCTTGTCCCTCATGCCTCTCAGGGACAGTGAGTAGGTCGCCAGGCACAGGGGCATGGTGGCCACGACCAGAAGGGCCAGGCGCCAGTCGATCCAGAAGGCGCAGGCCAGGAGCGCCAGGGGCGAGACGATGGCGTTGAGGCGCTCGATGGGGGCGTGGGCGATGACGGTGTGGACGGCGGCGGTGTCATCCTGAACGGCCTTGCGCACACGACCGGAGGAGGAGGCGGTGAACCAGGCCAGTGGGGCGCGGGAGACGCGGGCGACGATGTCGCGGCGCAGCCGGTCGCGCAGACGCAGGTCCGCCATGTGGGTGATGAGCAGGGCGACGGAGTACAGCAGCAGCCTGGCCGTGTAGGCGCCCACGAGCAGCATGACGACGTCGTTCGCCTGCTGGGGGTCGGGGGCGACGCCGGCGTTGTGGGCGTCCAGGAGGATGTCGCCCAGGCGCACGAGGGCGACATAGGGGGCGACGGAGAGCACGCCCGAGGCGACGGTGAGCGCCTGCCCGATCCCCAGCCAGCCGCGCACGGGGGCTCCCAGGCGCCGCAGCGCGGCCTGCCCAGCGCGGGATCTCTCGGCGTTGCCACCCCCGGTCCGCTCGGATCCGCTCTCCCCCGAGGGCGGGGCGCCGACGCGCGGCACCGGCCCCCGGTCCGGAGGGGAGATGGATGCGGACTGGGATTCCGATGATCCCGACGTCGTCTCGCCTGTGCTCACTGAACGCCTCCCATCAACTCTGAAAGCCTTTCAGATTTGACTTAGGGCGATCTTACTATGGCGCCTCGTCGGCCACCAGGGGACGCCGGCGGCTACCGTGGGGCCATGACGACCACGAGGAGCCCGAGGAGACAGGGCCGCCCCACAGGGCCCAAGCCGGGATTCTCCCGCCAGGACGTCGTCGACGCGGCGCTGGAGATCGGGATCGCCGACTTCACGCTGACAGCCGTGGCCGAGCGCCTGGGGGTCGCCGTCTCCGGCCTGTACCGCGCCATCACCTCGCGCGAGGACCTGCTGCGGGCGTGCCTGACCGAGCTCGCCACGCGACTGCGCTTCTCCCCCGACCCCGTCGACTGGCGCCGCAACGCCCACCATCAGGTCGAATCCCTGTGGGCGCTGCTGGAGAGCTGCCCGGGGCTCGACCGCCTACTCATCACCATGCCCTGGGCGGCCGAGTGCTTCGCATCCACGATCGAGGCCGCCCACCGGGCCTTCGTCGAGGGCGGCCTGAGCCAGGAGGACGCCGCCCTGGCCGTCGACATCATCGCCGACACCACCGTCGCCACGCATGTCCAGGTCGCCGCCCTGAGGGCCGACTGGCTGGGGCGGGAGGGCCCCAGCGGTGACGGCTTCCGGAGCCTTCCCCCCTACCACCCCGATCCGTCCTGGCTGGAGCGGGGCTGGCTCGATCGCAAGATCGGCCTCATCCTCGATGGATTCCAGCCCCGCGTGGGCGCCGCCCAGCCGTCGTCATAGCGAGGCCCCGGCCGTCGTCATAGCAGCGAGGCGGGGCGCGGTTCCCGGAAGCGCCGCCGAGTCTCCTCGAACGGGCGTTCCGAGAACCGCGCCCCGCTGGTCGCCGCGGGCCCTAGTGCGCCTCCGGGCGCCAGGGCCTCAGCGCGCCTCCGGGCGCCAGGGCCTCAGCGCCGCCTAGTGGGCCTTCTGCCCCTTCCACAGCGCGTGGCCGAGGTCGCGGTTGAGTCGCGAGATGACCTCGATCGGGACCGACTTGGGGCACACGGCGGCGCACTCACCGATGTTCGTGCAGCCACCGAAGCCCTCGGCGTCGTGCTGGTTCAGCATGGAGACCACGCGGGCGAGGCGCTCGGGCTGGCCCTGCGGGAGCAGGCCCAGGTGGGAGATCTTCGCGCCGGTGAACAGCATGGCGGAGGCGTTCGGGCAGGCGGCGACGCAGGCCCCGCAGCCGATGCAGGCCGCGGCCTCGAAGGCGGCGTCGGCCTTCTCCTTCTGGACGGGCACGGAGTGGGCCTCGGGGGCGCCTCCGGTGTTGACCGAGATGTAGCCGCCGGCCTGGACGATGCGGTCGAGGGCGGAGCGGTCCACCATGAGGTCCTTGAGGATCGGGAAGCCCGTCGAGCGCCAGGGCTCGATGGTGATCGTGGAGCCGTCCTTGAAGGAGGGGTCCTCGGCGAGGTGGCGCATATGCAGCTGGCAGGTGGTGGAGCGGATGGGCCCGTGGGCCTGCCCGTTGATGACGACGCCGCACTGGCCGCAGATGCCCTCGCGGCAGTCGGAGTCGAAGGTGACGGGGTCCTTGCCCTCGGCGAAGAGTTGCTCGTTGAGCAGGTCGAGGACCTCGAGGAAGCTCATGTGCTCCTCGACGCCGGTCATCGAGTACTCCTCGAAGTGGCCCTTGGCGCTCGTGTTCTTCTGGCGCCAGATCTTCAGCTTGATGTTCACTTGTAACTCCGCTGCTTGAGCTCGATGTCCTTGTAGATGAGGTCCTCCTTGTGGAGGATCGGGGGCTGGTTCTCGCCACCCCACTCCCATGCGGCGACGTAGAGGAACTCGTCGTCATGGCGTAGCGCCTCGCCCTCGGGGGTCTGGGACTCGGCCCGGAAGTGCCCGCCGCAGGATTCGCGGCGGTGGAGGGCATCGATGCACATGAGCTCGGCGAGCTCGAAGAAGTCGAGCAGGCGCCCGGCCTTCTCCAGGGCCTGGTTGACCTCCGTGGCCTCACCGGTGACGCGGCCGTCCCTCCAGAACTCCTCCTTGAGGGCGCGGATCTGCTTGATGGCCTCGCGCAGTCCGGCGTCGCGGCGCTCCATGCCGCAGTACTCCCACATGATGCGGCCCAGCGACATGTGGAAGTCGTCCACGCTGCGGGTGCCGCGCAGGGCCATGAGGCGGTTGATGCGGTCCTCGACGGAGGCCTTCGCCTCGGCGATCTCGGGGGCGTTCGGGTCGACCTTGCCCAGGCGGAGCATGTCGGCCAGGTAGTCGTTCATGGTGTCGGGCAGGACGAAGTAGCCATCGGCCAGGCCCTGCATGAGGGCCGAGGCGCCCAGGCGGTTGGCGCCGTGGTCGGAGAAGTTGGCCTCCCCGCCGACGTAGAGACCCGGGATGTTGGACTCCAGGTCGTAGTCAACCCACAGCCCACCCATCGTGTAGTGGACGGCGGGGTAGATGCGCATCGGGACCTCATAGGGGTCGTCGCCGGTGATGCGCTGGTACATCTCGAACAGGTTGCCGTAGCGGGCGGAGACGGCGTCCTTGCCCAGGCGGCCGATGGCCTCGGAGAAGTCGAGGTAGACGCCCCGGCGCATCATGCGCTCGGTGCCGTCAGCGTCCTTCTCCTTGATGGCGGGGCCGACGCCGCGGCCCTCGTCGCACATGTTCTTGGCCTGGCGCGAGGCGATGTCGCGGGGCACGAGGTTGCCGAAGGCCGGGTAGATGCGCTCGAGGTAGTAGTCGCGGTCCTCCTCGGGGATCTGGCGCGGGTCCTTGTCGCAGTCCTCGGCGCGCTTGGGCACCCAGATGCGCCCGTCGTTACGCAGTGACTCGCTCATGAGGGTGAGCTTGGACTGGAAGTCGCCAGACTGCGGGATGCAGGTCGGGTGGATCTGCGTGTAGCAGGGGTTGGCGAAGTAGGCGCCCTTGCGGTGCGCGCGCCAGATGGCGGTGGCGTTGCAGCCCATGGCGTTGGTGGACAGGAAGAAGACGTTCCCGTACCCACCGGTGGCCAGCACGACGGCGTCGGCCAAGTGCGTGGAGATCTCGCCGGTGACCATGTCGCGGGAGACGATGCCGCGTGCCCGGCCATCCACGATGATCAACTCGACCATCTCGTGGCGGCGGAACTCCTTGACCGTACCGGCGTGCACCTGGCGCTCCAGGGCCTGGTAGGCGCCGATGAGGAGCTGCTGGCCGGTCTGGCCGCGGGCGTAGAAGGTGCGGGAGACCTGGACGCCGCCGAAGGAGCGGTTGTCGAGCAGGCCGCCGTACTCGCGGGCGAAGGGGACGCCCTGGGCGACGCACTGGTCGATGATGTTGGCGCTGACCTCGGCCAGGCGGTAGACGTTGTCCTCGCGGGCGCGGTAGTCGCCGCCCTTGACGGTGTCGTAGAAGAGGCGGTGGACGGAGTCGCCGTCGTTGCGGTAGTTCTTCGCGGCGTTGATGCCGCCCTGGGCCGCGATGGAGTGCGCGCGGCGGGCGGAGTCCTGGTAGAAGAAGACCTGGACGTTGTAGCCCTGCTCGCCGAGCGAGGCCGCCGCCGCGCCACCGGCCAGGCCGGAGCCGACGACGATGATGTCGAGCTTGCGGCGGTTGGCGGGGTTGACGAGCTTGGCGTTGAACTTGCGCTGCTCCCAGCGCTGCGCGATCGGGACGTCGTGCGGGGCCTTGGTGTCGGCGATCCGGTCGCCCTCGTAGTAGAGGCCGTCGACGAGCGGCGCCGTCGGGGCGGGGGTCGATGCGGTGGTATTGCTCATGTCTTTCACTTACCCATCCAGTTGATGCCCGCGTTCGCGGCCTCGACGGCGTACTTCGCGGCGTCCATGGGCTCAGGGGTCAGGCCCAGGAGGATCGCGGTGGGCACGCACATGAAGGCGAGGAAGAGCCCGAAGGCGACGATGAACGCGACGAGGCGGACGAAGGGGATGACGTTGCCGCGGATCGCGCCGAGGGTCTGCAGGGCGGACCACACGCCGTGCCACACGTGCAGGCACAGGGCGGCCAGCGCCACCGCGTAGATCAGCCAGACCCACCACAGCTGGAAGCCGTAGTACATGTTCATGTAGGCGCGGCCGTGCTCGTAATGGCCGCCGGGCGTCAGGTGGAGGGTGGTGAACTGCAGGATGTGCCAGATGATGAACAGCAGGAGGATGACGCCGCCCCAGCGCATGGTGCGCATGGCGTAGCGGGAGGCGAAGTACTCCGCGTTGGGCTTCTTCACCGCGTAGGCGTCTTTGCCTCGGGCCTTGACGTTGCGGCTCCACAGGTGGAAGGCGCTGCCGGCGTGGGCCGCGAGGCACGCCAGGAGGGCGACGCGCAGGATCCACAGGAACCCGCCGAAGGGGAGGATCGGGACGAGCAGCTCGCGCAGGAAGTACGCGTAGTGGTCGTAGGCGATCTCACCCTCGAAGTAGTGGGTGTTGCCGTAGGCGTGGAACAGGACGAAGAACAGGAACACGATGCCCGAGACCGCCATCATGCGCTTCATGAAGACTGTCGTCGTCAACGCGCTCCGCTTCTTGGAGGGAACAGTCGCTTTGGTCACGTGACGAGCCTACGGACCCGATGGGACGGATGTTCGGGACCCTTGGGCCCAGAACGTCAGATAAGCCCTCCGACCGCGCGCTTCCAGGCGAAACTCAGGTTGATTCGCCGCCGTGGGGCCCCGGGCGCACCGCCGGAGAGGGCCTGATCACCGCCGGGGGCGCCCGCCATTTCGTTACGCCCGCGTGAAGGAAATAGTGATGGAGATCCTATCGGACGGCGTCCCCGGGCGGCGCACGAGGACGGATCGAACCGGTCAGACCGCTTCCGAGCCCACGGGGCCGACGCCCGCGGGGCGCTCAGCGGCGCCGGTGGTCTGATGACCCGGCTCGCTGAGCGCCAGGCGCATGACGACGGCGTCCTCGATCGGGGCGGAGTAGTAGCGGCGGCGCCGACCGATCAGCGTGAAGCCCCGCGAGAGGTAGAGCGCCTGGGCGGCGTCGTTGGAGGCGCGGGCCTCAAGCAGGACGGCGCCGCAGCCCGCGCCCCGCGCCCGGTCGATCAGGTGGTCGAGCATGGCTCGGGCCAGGCCGAGGCGCCGGGCGCGCGCCGCCGTGGCGATGGTGAGCAGGTCGGCGTCCCCCCGGCCGTCCCCGACCCAGAGCCCCGCGTAGCCCAGGATCGCGCGCGGCGCGTCGGCGCCGTCAGCGCGATCCTCCCCATCTGCGCTGTCCTCGACGACGATGTAGTGGCGGTCGGCCCCCCGGCCCTGAGTGGCGGCGAGCTCAGCGCGCAGCAGCGCCGGGCTCCAGGCCTCGCCCCCAAAGAGCTCGGCCTCAAGGGCGGCGACGGCGTCGAGGTCGCCGGCGCGCATCTCGCGCAGGCGCGCGCCGGTGGGGGCGAGGCGCTCCATGGATCCGGAGGGCATCTGGGGCGCGCGGGCTCAGCCCGCGAGGGCGCGCTTGCGGCCGGTCGGCACCTGGGCGTCCGCCAGGCGCAGATAGAGGGGCTCTGTGCCGAGCTCCTCCCCCCGGGCCAGGCGGGCCAGCGCGATGCGGGCCTGCGCCCCGGCGCTGCCGGAGGCCGGGGCCAGCACGGGGCGGCCGTCCGCGATCTCGGGGTAGAGGACGCACCCCGAGCCGGCGGCGACGGCGGCGGAGCCGAGCCCCGCCAGGCGCTCGGCGGCGGCCAGCGGGGTGGTGACCGCGGGGGCGGCGAGGGGCTCGACGTCGTCGGCACCCCGGGCGCGGTAGGCGGCGCAGTAGACCTCCTTGCGGCGCGCGTCCGTGGCCACGAGGACGGTCGCGGCATCGGCCGCCTCGCGCCCTTGCTCGGCGGTGAGCTCATCGAGGGCCCGGCGGGCGACGGCGTCGAGGCTCGAGACTCCGCACGCGGGGATACGGCGGGCGCGGGCAAGGGCGCGGGCGGTGACCAGGCCGGCGCGCAGGCCGGTGAAGGGCGCGGGGCCGGTGGCGACGACGACGACGTCGAGCGGAGCGCCGTCATCGGGGGCCGCGAGGGCGGCGGCGAGCATCGGCCCGAGCGATTCGGCGTGACGGCGGGAGTCCTCCTGCGCCTGGGCGGACAGGATCCTCAAGGCGCGCGCAGCGCCGTCGGCGGGGGCGTCGGGCTCGGCGTCGCACAGGAGGAGCTGGGTTCCGAGGGATGAGTCGATGGAGAGGATGCGCACGGGGCGAGCCTATCCCCGCCCGCCTCAGGGCTGCTCGGGTGTCCTGGCCATCTCGGGCGTCTTGGTGGTCTCCGGGGCGTCGTCGCCGCGCTTGGCGGGGGCCCGGTCCGGGCGGATGGGTTCGGGCGCCCTCCTCGGCCTGGTCCTGGCAGGGGGCCTCGCGGGGGCGAGGATCCGTCGCTCCCGGCGCACGGTGAGGATGATGAGGAGCAGGCCGATGGCCACGGCGGCGGAAACCTCCGCCTGCTGATGCGCGCTGAGCGAGGAGTCCTCGCCCTTGCCGATGGCGGGGGCGGGGGCGGGGGGCGTCGTCTGGGAGCGCTGGAGGATGGCGGCGGAGTAGTCGCGCAGGGAGATGGGACCGGCGAGCATCGCCTGGGCGCCGTGGGAGGCCGCCCGGACCCGCCCGCCCGACACCAGGTACCAGTCGGTGGACCGCCCGAGGACGATGATCGCGCCCTGGGCCTCCGTGGGGGGCGCCGCGGCCGTGGAGGCGGGCGCGGGGCTGGTCGGATGCGCCCGCGCGGCGGGGGGCGCCTGGGAGGCGCCGGGGGCGGTGGCCCGGCCGGGGGCGGCCTCGACGAGCGCGGCGGCGAGGAGGCCGTCCTCGATGGTGGTCCCCTGGGCCGTGGAGTCGGCGACGATGACGGCGATGGCGCCGACGGGCTCACCGTCGACCAGGATGGGGGCGGCCCAGAGGGCGGCGGCCGGCAGGGGGTCCTCCGGCGCGCTGCCGTCGAGGAAGCCGGTGGACCAGCGGTGGACCTGGACGGGCTCGCCCAGCGCCGCCTGGCCATCGGCGCCGGCCAGGTCGGAGGCCAGGGATGGCCCCTCGGCCTGGAGCCAGGCGCGCGCGATGGCAGCGTCCCCGGGGGCGGGGTCGGGGGCGGCGCGCGGGTCCGGGGCCGATGAGGGGGACGGCGAGGCGGCGGGGGCCTCCGGCGCCTCCGGGCGCGCGGGCAGTGCGAGTGATGCGGGTGATGCGGCGGCCCTGGGGGCGATGAGGCGCGGGGCGGCGAGCGGCGCCAGGGCGATGAGCATGACGATGAGCGCCGGGAGCGCTGCCGGCGCCAGGGGGCGGAGGGCCGCGCGCATCAGCCGACCAGAGCGCCCAGGTCCACGCCGGCCCAGCGCCGCCCATGGGCCTGGATCGTGATGGCGCGGCGCCCGTCGTCGACGCCGTCGAGGTCGAGGACCGGACGGGCTGCGGGATCGGCGGGACTGGCGGGATCGGCGGGATGATCGGGGGCGGAGGATGGGGCGCCGTCGGCCGCGCCATGGGCGCCTTCGGCCGCGCCCCCCGGGGCGGGGAGGCCTCCATGGGGGCGGTCGACGCTGATCTCAAGGCGGTCCTCGGCGAGGCCCTCGACCTTGTTCCGCCCCCACTCGACGAGGGTGACCGAGCGCTCCATGGAGGAGTCGAGGTCGAGGGCGTCAACCTCCTCAAGGCTGGACAGCCGGTAGGCGTCGACGTGGATGAGGTCCGGGCCGTCCCCGAGGGCGGGGTGGGCGCGGGCGATGATGAAGGTGGGCGAGGAGACGCGGCCGCGCACATCCATGGCGGCACCGATCCCCTGGGCGAGGGTGGTCTTGCCCGCCCCGAGCCCGCCGGTGAGGAGCACGAGGTCACCGGCTCTGAGCAGGGACGCAAGGCGCGCACCGAGGGCGCGGGTGGCCTCCGCATCGGCCGTGCTCACCACGATCTGGCGCGGGCTGTCTGACATCGCGGGTCCTCTCAACTGGAGATGGCAGATCAGACTCTATCCTCCCAGCCAACTCCCAGATAAACCCGGGGCACGCGCGCGCCGAGACGGGTAACGATCTCATAGTTGATGGTGCCGCATGCGCCGGCCCACTCGTCCGCCGTCGGGATGCCCGCCGGATCAGCGCCATCGCCCCACAGGACGGCGGTGTCACCGGCACGGGCCGGGGGCTCATCCCCGGCGGGGCCATCGGCGGGGGCCGCGGGCCCGAGGTCGATGACCACCTGGTCCATGCACACGCGGCCCACGATCCTGGCGTGGATCGGGGGCGGGGCAGTGCCGGCCGATGGGCCGGCCTCAGCGCTGGCCGATGGGCCGACCGGGGAGGGGATCACCGTGACGGGGGCGCCGAGGGCCGCGCGCGGGATGCCGTCGGCGTAGCCAAGGGGGACCAGGCCGACCCAGCGGCTCGTGGGGGCGGTCCAGGTGCCGCCGTAGGAGACCGCTTGCCCCGCGGGGATGCGCTTGACGAGCGTTAAGGGGGCTTCCAGGCGCATGGCGGGTCGCAGCCCGAGCCCCGCGCTGGTGGCGACGGCGGGGTCGGGCGAGAGCCCGTAGAGCCCGATGCCCGCGCGCACGAGGTCGAGGCGCGCCTCGGGGTGCCACAGCAGCCCGCCCGTGGCCGCGAGGTGGCGGACCACCGGCGAGAGCCCCGCCGCGGTGACGACGGCGTCGGCGGCGCGGAAGCGGGCCAGGTGGTCCTCGGTGGAACCGGAGTCGGGCTCGTCGGCGCGCGAGAGGTGGGACCACAGGCCGACGACGGCGAGGCGCCCCGCGCGCTCGGCCTGGGCGAGGGCGGATGCCAGCGCGGGGAGTTCGCCGTCGGTCGCGCCGCCGCGAGACATGCCGGTGTCGGCCTTGAGATGGACGCGGGCGGCGCGCCCCTCGGCGTCGGCGGCGGCCGCGATGGCGCGGGCCTGGTCGGGGGTGGAGACGGACAGGTCGAGGTCGGCGGCGATCGCTGCGCGCAGGGGGGACCCCGGGGCGGCGGCGCCCTCGGGGGTGAGGACGGGGGCGAGCCAGGTGAGGATGCGCGGCGCGTCCGGCGTGGGCAGTGAGCGGGGCGCGGGGCGCGCGATGCCGGTGGCGTCGAGGAGGGAACGCAGGTGGAGCGCCTCGGCGAGCTGGGCGACGCCGAGCCAGGTGGCGCCGGCGCCGAGGCAGGCGCGCGCGACGGGCTCCAGGCCGTGCCCATAGGCGTCGGCTTTGACGACGGCCATCCAGGCTGTGCCGGCGGCCCGGGCGAGGACGGCGGCGTTGTGGGCGATGGCGCCGAGGTCGATGACGGCCCGGGAGGTGGTGGCGGGGATCGGCGGTGCGGTGGAAGCTGTTGTGGCGCTCACGCCGTGATTCTCCCACTCCCCCACCCCACCCCCTTTCACCGAGCCCGGTCGAAAATAGGAGCGAGCCCGGTCCGCGGACCGGTCTCGCTCCTATTTTCGACCGGTCTCGGCGTAGGGGGAGGGCGGGTTTAGCGCCGGGGGCCCTGGGCGCGGAGGCGCTGCCGGGCACGAGGGAGGTGCTCAGCGACGTCGAGGGCCGCGATGGGGCGGCCCTCACTCCCCCTCCCCAGCCCCTCCCCGCTGGCCAGGCGGCCGGCGTCGGCGTGGAGGCGCACGGCCGCGGCCGCCGCGAGCGCGACCGCGTCCCCCAGGGGCAGGCCCGCCGCACCGATGCCGGGCTCACCGCGCTGATGGCCCTCACCGCGCTCGCGATCGGCGCGCACGGCCGCTAGCACCGCCCCGAGGGCTCCCGCGAGAACGTCCCCGCTGCCCGCCGTCGCCAACCAGCCCGGCCCGGCGTCGAGCGAGAGCAGAGGCCCGCCGCCGGGGCGCGCGATAAGCGCGGGCACGGCTTTGAGGATCACCGTCGCCCCGGTCGCCTCGGCGAGCCCGCGCGCGGCCGAAGCGGGGGCGGCCTCGACCTCCTCGCGCGTCGTCGGCTGCCCGAGGCCGCTGAGGAGGGCGGCGGCCTCTCCCGCGTGAGGCGTGAGGACATGCTCTGGGCCGCAGACGAGCCCCTCGGCGATCAGATCGGGCAGGAGCCCGAGCGCCCCGGCATCGATCACCGCCCACTGGCGCTCGCCGCCGCCCCGGCGCAGCGCGGCGCGCAAGACGCCGCGCAATTCCTCGGCCCGGGGCTGATCGGCACGATGGGTGCCCGGACCGACAACGATCGCCTGGCACCGCCCAGTCGCGGGGACCGCCTCGGGGCGGGAGGCGAGGACGAGGTCGACGGCCCGCCTGGGCGCCTGGATCCGGGCCATGCCGGCCCCTGCCCGGATGGCGCCGCTGACGGCGAGGACCGCGGCCCCGGGATAGGCCTCGCTCCCCGCGTGGAGGCCGACGACGCCGCGCGTGTACTTGTGGTCGGCGGCGCCGGGGGCGCGCAGGAGCGCGGCGAGCAGCGCCGGATCGGGGGCCAGGGCGAGGGGCTCGCTCCCAGCCGGCACCGGCAATCCGAGATCGACGACGTCCACGCGCCCGCTCAGGGGCGCCGCGGGCGGCAGGAGGTGAGCGCCGCGCGGGCAGGTGAAGGTGACGGTGCGGTCGGCGGCGAGCACGGGGCCCGGCAGGGCGCCGTCGTCCACGCCGACGCCGGACGGGACGTCCACGGCGATGACCCGGAACGCCCGCTCCTCGGGCGCGCCCGCGGCGATGAGGGGCGCGATGAGAGCAGCGGCGGGCGGGCGCAGGGGCCCGCTGGCGCCGATGCCGGTGAGCCCGTCGATGACGAGGTCAGCCGCGACGCCGCCGCCGACGGGCGAGGGGGTGGGAGCGACCGCGACCCCGGCGGCGCGGGCCCGGCTCAGCGCCGCCCCGTGCGGGTGGTCGGTGGCCAGTTGGGCCTCCACGCGGGCGCCGCGGCGAGCGAGGAGGGCCCCGGCGAGGAGGGCGTCGCCTCCGTTGTGCCCACCGCCGGCCAGGACGAGGACTCGACTGTCGGCGACCGCGCCGCGCGACTCGCGCAGCTCGGCGAGGCAGGCGCTGGCGACGGCGTGGGCGGCCCGCCGCATGTACTGGTCGGTGCCGGCGGTCAGCGGCGCCTCGGCCCGCGCGATGGCCCGAGCCGGGTGGGCGGCGCGGCGGGCGAGCGTGCCGGTGGTCGCGGGCTCGGCGGCTTCGGGGACGCGGGCGTCGCTCGTGGCAGTGGTCATGGCGGTGGCGCGCTCCTCCTCACTCCACGGTGACGGACTTGGCCAGGTTCCTGGGCTGGTCGATGTCCAGTCCCTTGGCGCCGGCGAGCGCGGCAGCGAAGATCTGCAGCGGAACCACGGTGAGCAGCGGCGCCATGAGGGTGGGGGTGGCGGGGATGCGGATGATGTGGTCGGCGAAGGCGTCGACGGCGTCGTCCCCCTCCTCGGCCACCACGATGGTGCGCGCGCCGCGAGCGCGGATCTCCTGGATGTTGGACAGGACCTTGTCGTGCAGGGTGGGGCGGCGCGGGGTGGGCACGATGACGAAGACCGGCAGCCCCTCCTCAACCAGGGCGATGGGCCCGTGCTTGAGCTCTCCCGCCGCGAAGCCCTCGGCGTGGACGTAGGCGAGCTCCTTGAGCTTGAGCGCACCCTCGAGCGCCACCGGGAATCCCACATGGCGGCCCAGGAACAGGAAGGAGGAGCGGTCCGCGAGCTCGGCGCCCAGCGCCCGCACGGCGCTCTCCTGCTCATCGAGGATCCACTGGACCTTGTCGGGCATCTCGCCGAGCTTGGCGAGGTAGTCGGCCACCTCGTCGGGCCACTTGTGGCCGCGCAGCTGCGCCAGGTAGAGGCCCAGCAGGTAGCAGGCGGTGATCTGGGCGAGGAAGGCCTTCGTGGAGGCCACCGCGACCTCGGGCCCGGCGTGGGTGTAGAGCACGGCGTCGGCCTCGCGGGCGATGGTGGAGCCGTAGGTGTTGACGATGGCGAGCACGCGACTGCCCTGCTCGCGGGCGTGGCGGATGGCCTGGATGGTGTCCATGGTCTCCCCGGACTGGGAGATCGCCACGGTGAGGGTCTTCTCGCTCACGACGGCGTCACGGTAGCGGAACTCGTGGGCGAGCTCGATCTCCACCGGCACGCGGCACCAGTGCTCGATGGCGTACTTCGCGACATGACCGGCGTAGGCGGCGGTGCCGCAGGCGATGACGATGATCTTGTCGACGCTGCGCAGGACCGCGGGGTCGATGCGCATCTCGTCGAGCTGGATCTCGCCGCGCTCGTCCACCCGTCCGCGCAGGGTGTCGGCGACGGCGGCGGGCTGATCGTGGATCTCCTTGTCCATGAAGGTCTCGTAGCCGCCCTTGACGGCCGCGGAGGCGTCCCAGGTGACCTCCCAGGTCTTGGGCTCCACGACGACGCCGTCCTTGTCCCACACGGTGACCGAGTCGGGGCGCAGGAGGAGGATCTGATCGTCGTCGACCTCGGCGGCGCGGGAGGTGAAGGCCACGAAGGCGGCGACGTCGGAGCCCAGGAAGTTCTCGCCGTCGCCCAGGCCGATGACCAGCGGGCTGGAGCGGCGGGCGGCGACGATCGCCTCGGGCGCCAGGGGGGTGACGGCCAGGAGCGCGAAGGCGCCTTCGAGGCGCTCGGTGACAGCGCGCATGGACTCCACGAGGACCCGCGCGGGATCGGCCGAGGGATCGGCGGCGGTCGCCTCGGCCAGGCGGGCGGTGAAGTCCATGTCGAGGATGTGGGCGGCGATCTCGGTGTCCGTGTCGGACAGGAGCGGGCGGCCCGCCTCCTCGACCTCGGCGCGCAGGGCCCGGAAGTTCTCGATGATGCCGTTGTGGACGA
The DNA here is from genome assembly GCF_009829695.1 of Actinomyces sp. zg296. NCBI lineage: Bacteria > Bacillati > Actinomycetota > Actinomycetes > Actinomycetales > Actinomycetaceae > Actinomyces > Actinomyces sp. zg296. The sequence continues at coordinate 176,639 of NZ_VWPG01000005.1, read as the reverse complement.
CGGCGATGTTGCCGGCGCGGTGCGGGTGGGCGTTCTCCGTCGTCGGCCCGCCGTGGGTGGCCCAGCGGGTGTGGCCGATGCCGGCGGTGGCGGGGGCGGGCGGCTCGGCCGCGATGGCGGCGCGGAGGTTCTCGAGTTTGCCCGCCGCCTTGGCGACCTGCATCCCGGATGGGCCGACGAGGGCGACGCCGGCGGAGTCGTAGCCGCGGTACTCCAGGCGGCCCAGGCCGTCGAGGAGGACGGATAGGGTGCGCCCCTCCGCCTCCGGGGTCGCGGCGGAGGAGATGACGGGGGCGAGGGGGCGGACATGCCCGACGATTCCACACATGGGGTGATCGAATCATGAGTGGAGCGCTCAGGAAAGCGTCATCCGCCGGGTCTTCTGTGATTCACGGCAATCGACTGCGCGGTCCTGCGCGCGAGCTTGACGCATGCGTCAGACTTGGGCAGTGACCTCCTCGCACTCCCCTTACATCGAGCTGTCGCGCGAGCAGTGGAGGGCCCTGGCCTCCTCCACTCCCCTGCCCCTGACGCAGGACGACGTCGTCAAGCTCCGCGGCCTGGGAGACCCCACGGACCTCACGGAGGTCGACGCCGTCTACCGCCCCCTGACCGCGATCCTTCAGGACTACATCCTGACCTCCCGGGAGCGGGCCCGCCGCATTGCCGAGCTCCTGGGCGTCGATGCCCGCCCCACGCCCTTCGTCATCGCGGTGGCCGGATCGGTCGCGGTCGGCAAGTCGACGGCGGCCCGCCTCATCGCCCACCTCCTGGCCCGCTTCCCGGGCACCCCTCGCGTGGACCTGGTGACCACCGATGGCTTCCTCCTGAGCAACGCCGAGCTGGAGGCGCGCGGGCTCATGTCACGCAAGGGCTTCCCCGAGTCCTACGACCGGCGCGCGCTCGTGGACTTCGTGGCTGCGGTGAAATCCGGGGCGCCCCGCGTGGAGGCCCCCGTCTACTCCCACCAGGTCTACGACATCGTGCCCGGCCGCAGCGTCGTCGTCGAGAGGCCCGACGTCCTGGTGCTGGAGGGGCTCAACGTGCTCCAGCCCGCGCCGAGGGGGCGCGCGGCCGCGGAGCACCCCGATGAGCCGGGGGGCCACCCGATGGGCTCGGTGCTGGCGGTGTCGGACTTCATCGACTTCTCGATCTACGTTGACGCCGATCCCGCCGATATCCGCCGCTGGTACCTGGAGCGCTTCCTCACCCTCAAGCGCACTGCCTTCAATGACCCGGACTCCTACTTCCAGCGCTTCGCGTCGATCCCCGATGACATCGCCCTGACGGCGGCCAGTGGGATCTGGGAGACGGTCAACTTGGTGAATCTGCGGGAGAACATCGCCCCTACCCGCGGGCGGGCGACCCTCGTGCTGGTCAAGGGATCCGATCACCACATGCGCCGCGTGCTGCTGCGCAAATCGTGAGCGCGTCGGGTGCGGGGGCCCCGGCCGGCTGACCGGGGCCCCTCCCCTTCGCCTTGGGTTGGCTCAGAGCGCGAGTCGCTCCTTGACGACGCCGGCGAGGCGGCCGGCGACGGCGTCGGCCCGCTCCTGGGTGGCGGCCTCCACCATGACCCGCACGAGGGGCTCGGTGCCGGACGGGCGCAGGAGGACCCGCCCGGTGTCGCCGAGTTCGGCCTCAGCGGCGGCGACGGCGTCCTGGACGCCCTGGTCCGTGCCCGCGGCGCCCTTGTCCACCCCCTTGACGTTGATGAGGGTCTGGGGAAGGCGGGTGACGACGCTGGCGAGCTCGGCGAGGCTCTTGCCGCTGCGCTTGACGCGGGCGGCGATGTGCAGGGAGGTGAGCACGCCGTCACCGGTGGTGGCGTGGACGGTGTCGATGACGTGGCCGGACTGCTCGCCGCCGAGCGTGTAGCCGCCGGCGAGCATCTTCTCCAGGACGTAGCGGTCGCCGACGCCGGTCTGGACGGTGCGGATCCCGTGGTCGCGCATGGCCAGGATGAGGCCCAGGTTGCTCATGACGGTGACCACGAGGGTGTCGGAGCCGAGCGTGCCGTCGGCCTTCATGCCCAGCGCGAGCAGGCCCATGATCTGGTCGCCGTCGACGAGGTTGCCGCGGGCGTCCACGGCGAGGCAGCGGTCGGCGTCGCCGTCGTAGGCCACGCCCATGTCCGCGCCCACGGCGGGCACGTAGCGCTGGAGCTGCTCGGGGTGGGTGGATCCGCAGTCGGCGTTGATGTTGAGGCCGTCCGGGGAGGCATTGATGACGATCACCTCGGCGCCCGCGGCACGCAGGGCGGCGGGGCCCACGGCGCTGGCGGCCCCGTTGGAGGCGTCGACGACGATCCGCAGGCCCGACAGGTCCGTGGCCACGGAGTCGACGAGGTGGTTGATGTAGTTCTGGTCGGCGACCGTCTCTCCCTTGATGACCCGGCCGACGTCAGCGCCGGTGGGGCGGGCCTCGACGCCCCCGAGCAGCGCCTCGATCTCATCCTCGACGGCGTCCTCGAGCTTGTAGCCGCCGCGGGCGAAGAACTTGATGCCGTTGTCGGGGAAGGGGTTGTGGGAGGCGGAGATCATCACGCCCAGATCGATGTCCTGGGTGGCGGTCAGGTGGGCGATCGCCGGGGTGGGCAGGACTCCGACCCGGGTGACGTCCACGCCGGAGGAGGCCAGGCCCGCGCTGATGGCGTGGTCGAGGAACTCGCCCGAGGCCCGGGTGTCGCGCCCGACGATCGCGCGGGGCCGGGCGCCGCGGGAGCGCGCGCGGGCCTCCTTAGTCAGCACGCGGGCGGCGGCCTCGCCGAGCTGGACGGCGAGGGCGGGGGTGAGCAGGTCGTTGGCCAGGCCCCGAACGCCGTCGGTGCCGAAGAGTCGTGCCATGGATGGGCTCCTCTCGTGTCTGGATTCCGAGGAGCATCCTCCCACTGTCCGCCGCCTCGCGCACCGGCAACGACGCCGTCAGTGCTCTCGCGCATGACGAGCGCCGCCCCGTCGGCCTCGCATAAGAGCGGGCGGACGGGGCGGCGTCGTCGGCGTGGGGGCGGCGGCGCGGGGCCACCGACCCGGACCGGATCAGCGCTTGGAGTACTGCGGGGCGCGGCGGGCCTTGTGCAGACCGGCCTTCTTGCGCTCGACGATGCGGGCGTCGCGGGTCAGGAAGCCGGCCTTCTTGAGGGCCGGGCGGTTGGCCTCGCGGTCAATCTCGTTGAGGGCGCGGGCGATGCCCAGGCGCAGGGCGCCGGCCTGGCCGGAGACGCCACCGCCGTGGATGCGGGCCACGACGTCGAAGCGGCCCTCGAGGTCGAGGATGGTGAAGGGGGCGCGCACGAGCTGCTGGTGCAGCTTGTTGGGGAAGTAGTCCTCCAAAGTGCGGCCATTGAGCGTCCACTTGCCGGTGCCGGGGACGAGCCGGACGCGGGCGACGGCCTCCTTGCGGCGGCCAAGGCCGGCCCCGGGGGCGGTGATGGACTGCCCGCGGCCCTCCACAGAGGTGCCGCCGGTCTCGGTGGTGTAGCTGGAGGGGGCGTTCTCCTCATCCAGCGCGTCGATGTCGACAGTGGTCTCAGCCACGATGTGTCCTTTGCTTGTCGCGGGTTGCCGAGCGCTGGAGCGCTTACTGGGCGACCTGGGTGATCTCGAAAGCCTGCGGGTTCTGCGAGGCGTGCGGGTGCTCGGGGCCGGCGTACACCTTGAGCTTCTTGAGCTGGGCGCGGCCGAGCTTGGTGTGAGGCACCATGCCCTTGATGGCCTTCTCGACGGCGCGCTCGGGGCGCGTCGCCAGCAGGTCGCGGTAGGAGACGGCCGTCAGACCACCCGGGTAGCCGGAGTGTCGGTAGGCGAACTTGCGGTCGGCCTTGCCGTTGGTGAGGGCCACCTTGTCGGCGTTGATGATGACGACGTAGTCACCGCAGTCGGCGTTGGGCGTGAACTGCGGCTTGTGCTTCCCACGGAGCAGGTTCGCGGCCTGAGCCGCGAGGCGGCCGAGAACGACGTCGGTGGCGTCAATGACGTACCAGTTCTTCTCGACGTCGCCGGGCTTCGGTGTGTACGTGCGCACGGGCGTTGCCTTCGTTTCTCTTGGCGAGCGGTCACGTCGACGAGCGTTGAAGCGTCGCTGTTCGACGGGACCGCCATGGTCAGGTGAGGTGGTCGGAGCACTCGCGCCCCGGGGCGAGTGGGATGGCACCGCGGTGGCGCGTTCAGCGTGCTGCACGACGGTTGCCCACACTACCGGCGCTTGTTAGGGGGGGTCAAAAGGAGGGGCCGCGCTGCCGCCGTGAATCCCGCCACGCCCCCGCCCGCCCGTCCGTCCCCCTCACCGAGACCGGTCGTTATCACAAGCGAGACCGGTCGTTATCACGATCGAGACCGGTCGCGCTTCCACAGCCCGACCGGGATGGAGCGAGCCTCGCCGCCCCTGAGGACGGTGAACCGGTCTCGGTCCTGTTTTCGACCGGTCTCGGTCCTGTTTTCAACCGGTCTCGGCGCAGGGGGCGGGGAGGGACCGCAGGGCCCTGGCGCGCTCAGCCCGGGCGGCCAGCCCGTCATCCGCGGGGTAGCTCACCCGCTCCAGAGTCAGGCCATGGGCGGGGGCGACCGGCGCCGCCGCGTCCCGGCTCGCGCTCAGGAGGATCCGCGCGGGCCAGTCCTCGCCCCTGCGCCCCTGGCCGACGGCGAGGCAGGCGCCCACGAGGGAGCGCACCATCGAGTGGCAGAAGGCGTCGGCGACGACGTCGAGCACCACCAGGCCCTCATCGGCCCCCTCGCGGCCGGTGGCGCCAGCGGGGACGCGCGACCATTCCAGGCGCTTGAGCGTCCGGATCGTGGTGGCGCCCTCCCGGGGCTTGCAGTAGCCGAGGAAGTCGTGCTCGCCAAGCAATGGCGCGGCGGCGCGGCGCATGGCCCCGACGTCGAGGGCCTCGGGGATCCACAGCACGCTCCCCCGCCGCCAGGGGTCCCGCGACCCGGCCGCGGGGCCGCCATCGGCGATCCGGTAGCGGTAGGCGCGCTCGGTGGCGGAGAAGCGCGCGTCAAAGCCCTCGGGGGCCTCGCGAGCCCCGCTCACGACGATGTCGCTCGTCCCCCTGGGCGCGGTCCCACCTCTCGCGCTAGCGGCGCTCTCGCGCGCCTCGCGGGCCAGGACACCGGCCAGCCGGGTGAGCAGCGCCTGCCCGGGCGCCCGGTCGGAGCGGCCGGGGAGCGCCCGCCAGGCCGCCGGGGCGACATCGAAGTGCGCGACCTGGGCCGCGGCGTGAACGCCCGCGTCCGTCCGCCCCGCGACGGTCAGCCGCACGGGGACGCGCAGCACCGTGCCGAGCGCCTCGGTGAGCACCCCCTCCACGGTGCGCAGGCCCGGTTGCGCGGCCCAGCCCGCGAATCCCGCGCCGTCATAGGCCAGATCCAGCCGCACACGCACCAGCGCGTCGTCGCCGCTTAGCTCCTTGGACTCCTCCATGCCCCTATTCGACCACGGCGCGAGCGCTTCCCGAGCAGGCCGCCCCACCGCCCCGGCCCCGGCCCCGGCCCCGGCCCCGACCCCGGCCAACTCGGGGCGTCGTCCCTACCTTGGCGGTAGCGTCGTCCCCGTGAGCACGAATCCCGGGGCCCCGAGCCAGGCGAGCCAAGCGAGTCATCCCAGTCCTTCCTCAGTGACCACGTTGTCCGTCGACTGCGGGGGCGGCGGCATCAAGGCCTCCGTCCTCGACGCCGAGGGGACCATCTGCTCTCGCGCCGTGCGCACGCCCACCCCCTACCCGCTCCCCCCGTCGAAGTTGGTCGAGACGATTGCCGGCCTCGCCGAGCAGCTGCCCCGGGCCGACCGGGTGACGGTGGGGATGCCGGGGATGATCCGCCACGGCGTCGTCGTCGCCACCCCGCACTACATCACGAAGGACGGCCCGCGCTCCAAGGTGCTCCCCGAGCTCGCCGAGGCGTGGCACCGCTTCGACATGGGCGCGGCCATCGCGCAGCGCCTCGGCCTGCCCTCGCTCATCCTCAATGACGCGGAGGTCGCCGGCGCCGGAGTCGTCACCGGCCACGGCCTTGAGATGATCGTGACCCTGGGGACGGGCCTGGGAAACGCGGTCTTCGACAACGGCGTCCTGGCCCCGCATGTCGAGGTCTCCCAGGGCCCCGTCCGCTGGGGGCTCACCTACGACGACTACATCGGTGAGCACGAGAGGCTGCGCCTGGGCGACGCCCATTGGTCGCGCAGGGTGCGCCACGTCGTCGACGGCCTGCGCCCCATGTACCTGTGGGACCGCCTTTACCTCGGGGGCGGTAACTCCCGGAGGATCACGGCACTCCAGCTCACCCGCATGGGCGACGACGTCGTCGTGGTGCCCAATGAGGCGGGGATGACCGGCGGGGCGCGCTGCTGGACCATGGCTCGCCCCTGAGCCCAACCGCGCCCGGCGGCTCCCGCGCCCGGCGGGCGGGCCCCTCGGCCGGACCGCCCGCCCGAGGGCCCGCCCATCGGCGCAGGCACAAGGGCCCGCCCATCGCCGCAGGCATGAGAACCCGCTCGCCAGAGCAAACGCGAGGGGCCCACCCGGATGATCCGGGTGGGCCCCTCGTCTCAGTCCGGGTCAGTTCTCACTGGCCGGGACCGGGTGTGGATCAGGCGCGGCGTCCGCGACGAACCAGGACGACGCCGCCGCCGATGACGGCGCCCGCGATGAGCGCCGGCACCAGGATGCTGGCACCGGTCTTGGCCAGCGAGGGCTTCGACGTCGGCTGGCTGTTAGCCGGGGCCGCGGGAACGGCGTGGCTCTTGGGGGCCTGGGTGCCGAGCTGCTGCGGGCCGGGCGCCGCGGCAGCGGCCTGAGTGGTGGCCGGGGCGGTGGGGGCGGCAGGGTCCTTCGGGGCCTGGGGGCCGGGCTGCTGCGGGGTGACCCGCGGAGCGGCGGCCTGGGTGGTGGCCGGGACGGTGGGCAGCGCGGGGTCGGAGGGCGCCGCGCTCTCAGAGGCCGACGGCGTCGGGGCCGGCACCGTGGTCTCGGGGGCGGACGGCGCCGCAGACGGCGTGGCGCTCTCAGAGGCCGACGGCGTCGGAGCCGGCGTCGCACTCTCGGAAGCCGACGGCGCCGCGGACGGCGTCACGCTCTGGGAAGCCGACGGCGTCGGAGCCGGCGTCGCGCTCTGGGAAGCGGACGGCGTCGGGGCCGGCGTGGTCGTCTTGGGGCTCGGCGCCGGGGCGGGGTTCTTGCCGCCGAGCGCGTTGCCGGAGCCGGCCTCGGTGGCGGTGATGCCGCTGCGCGAGTAGGTCTGGCCGTTCACCGTGGCGGTGTTGGCCTGGGCGGCCTTCGTGGGCTCGGTCGTGGTGTAGAAGCGGACGCGGCACACCGCCTCAGCGGAGGGGGCGTCGAACTCGACCTGCTCCTGGGGCCAGCCGGGGGCGACCTTCACGTTGGCCACGCCCTTGCCCTCCTGCCAGGAGCCGGTGGTGCACAGGACGGAGTTGGCGACGTAGGTGGCGCCCGGGTCCTTGACGACCCAGTGGGTGTTCTTGGCGCCGCCGGTGTTCTGGGCGCGCACCTCCCACATGAAGACGTACTTGCCCTGGTCGTTGACGCCGTTGAACCAGCCGGACTTGAAGGGGTTGGGCTCGGGGTAGTTGGGCTTGACGCCGTCGCAGCCGGTGTCGCAGGTGCCGTCGCCGTTGGAGTCGCCGAAGACGATGGGCGCGGTGGTCGGGCCCACCTTGACGGTGCTCTGCTTGAGGCCGATGCCCTTGTTGTTGATCTGGGCCTGAGCGATGAGGGTGCCGTTGGTGAGCTTGTCCCACTTCTCCGCGCCGGCGGTCAGGGTGCAGGTCATGTCCTGAGAGCCGACGGTGAACGTGCAGTTGCCGACGTCGGAGCCGTTCTGGTCGAGGAGGTCAAAGCCGAGCGATCCGGACCACTCCAGGCCGTCGCCGAGCTTGACGGTGAAGGAGTTCCCGGCCTTGGGGGCGGTGGCCTCCCACTTGGCCTGGAGGCTCACCTTGTCCCAGGCCTCGACGGCGACGCCGTTGACCGGGCGCTGGCGGGCCTCGGAGGTGACCTTGACGTCGGTCACCTTGATGTTGTCGGAATCAGCGGCTTGAGCTTGCGTGCTCACGGCGGCGGGAACGAAGGCGCCTGCGGCGACGAGCGCGCCGGCGGCCAGAGCGGAAGACCGTCTCATGACTCTCCTCGTGCGAATAAGGGACTGGTTGGCTGATCTGGGCACACCGCGCCTTAGACGCGGTCACATGTCCAAACTAACGGATTCAGAGGCGGATGTCTCGCCCACGTCACGGAATAACTGGCGAATCACATCCCCGTCACGTAGTCGCGCGCCACCGCAGGTCAGCGAGATTCCGCGAAATAATGGAGGGCTGGGGACCTCACGGACCCCAGCCCTCCATGTCTATGCGACACGAATCACATTCGTGCGCCTCAGGCGTCGACCTTCTGCGCGGCCGCCCCACCGGCGGGAGCGAAGCCGGCAGCCTCGGCCTCCTCCACGGTGGCAAACCAGACCTCGGCGACCGTGGCGTCGTACCAGCGCGAGCCGGGGACGTGGTACTTCATCGAGTCCTCGTTGCCCTTGATGCGGTGCTCGTCGTCGGGAGCGTCGGCGGAGCCCTCGTCGACGCGGACGGCGCCGGCGAACGCGACCTTCTCAGTCTTCGCGCCAGCCTCCTTCGCGGCGGGGGCCTCGGTCTTGGCGTCCGCGGCCTCATCACCCTTGGCCTCGGCGACGGCGTCCTGCGCGGCCTTCTTCGCGGCGGACTTGGCGGTCTTGACCGCGTCCTCGACGACGGCCTTCTTGGCCACCGGCTCAAGCACGAGGGAGATGACGGCCATGGGGGCGTTGTCACCCTTGCGGGGGGCGGTCTTGATGATGCGGGTGTAGCCGCCGTCGCGGCCCTCCATCTTCGGGGCGATCTCCTCGAAGAGACGGTACACGGCGTACTTGTCCGTGATCTTCTTCATCACGGTGCGGCGGGCGTGAAGGTCCCCGCGCTTGCCCTTGGTGATGAGCTTCTCGGCGTAGGGGCGCAGGCGGCGGGCGCGGGCCTCCGTCGTCGTGATGGACTCGTGGATGAAGAGCTGCCGGGCGAGGTTGGCCAGCAGGTGGCGCTCGTGCTGGGCGGAGCCGCCCAGGCGGGGTCCCTTGGTGGGGCGAGGCATTGTTGTCTCCTAGATCGTGACGAGCCTGGGCTCAGGCCTGCTCGTCGCTGAAGGTGGGGTTGGTGTAGTCGTCCTCGGCGAGGTAATCGAGGGGGGATCCCTTGAGGGACAGGCCCAGCTCGGCAAGCTTGTCCTTGATCTCGGAGATCGACTTGGCACCGAAGTTGCGGATGTCGAGCAGGTCCGCCTCGCTGCGCGAGACGAGCTCGCCGACCGTGTGGATGCCCTCGCGCTTGAGGGCGTTGGAGGAGCGCGCCTGGAGGTCCAGTTCATCGATCATGAGGGCGAGGTCCTGCTGGAGGGCCTGGTCCATGGGCGACGGGCCCACCTCGATGCCCTCGGCCTCGACGTTGAGCTCGCGGGCCAGGCCGAAGAGCTCGACGAGGGTCTTGCCCGCCGAGGCGAGCGCGTCACGGGGCGTGATGGAGGCCTTCGTCTCAACGTCGACGATGAGTCGGTCGAAGTCGGTGCGCTGCTCGACACGGGTGGCCTCGACGGCGTAGGAGACCTTCTTGACCGGCGAGTAGATGGAGTCGACCGGGATCCGGGAGATCTCCGCGTTCGGGTCCTTGTTCTGGTTGGCCGAGACGTAGCCGCGGCCGCGCTCGACGGTCAGCTCGATCTCCAACTTGCCCTTCTCGTTGAGGGTCGCGATGACCAACTCGGGGTTGTGGACCTCGACGCCGGCGGGCGGGGTGATGTCACCGGCGGTGACGGCTCCCGGGCCGGACTTGCGCAGGTACATGACGACCGGCTCATCGTTCTCACTGGAGAGGACGATCTCCTTGATGTTGAGGATGATCTGGGCGACATCCTCCTTGACCCCGGGGATCGTGCGGAACTCGTGGGGGACCCCGTCGATGCGCACGGAGGTGACCGCCGCGCCCGGGATGGACGACAGCAGTGTGCGGCGCAGGGAGTTGCCCAGTGTGTAGCCGAAGCCGGGCTCGAGGGGCTCGATGATGAACCGCGCGCGGCGGTTCTCCTCGACGACCTCCTCGGTGAGAGTGGGACGCTGTGCGATGAGCACTGTCGGTTTCCTTTCGTCGCGGCGCCCGCTATATGACGCCGTTCCTCATGGTTGTCGCCGCTGGGCCCTCAGCTGCCGGGGCGGCGGCCCCGCGCGGCGGGGCGATTCACGGGCCGACGGCGCCCGCCGCGCTGGGAGGCGGGCGCCGTCGGACCGGTCGTCTCAGACGCGGCGACGCTTCGGGGGGCGGCAGCCGTTGTGCGCCTGGGGGGTGACGTCCGTGATGGAGCCAACCTCAAGACCGGCGGCCTGGAGGGAGCGGATCGCGGTCTCACGGCCGGAGCCGGGGCCCTTGACGAAGACGTCGACCTTCTTCATGCCGTGCTCCTGGGCTCGGCGCGCGGCAGCCTCGGCAGCGAGCTGGGCGGCGTAGGGAGTCGACTTGCGGGAGCCCTTGAAGCCGACCTGGCCGGAGGAGGCCCAGGCGATGACGGCGCCCTGCGGGTCCGTGAGGGACACGATGGTGTTGTTGAAGGTGGACTTGATGTAGGCGTTGCCGTGAGTGACGTTCTTCCGGTCCTTACGACGCGGCTTGCGCACGGCGGTGCGGGTCTTCGGAGGCATTCTTCCTTCTTCTTCTCAAGATCGGGTCGCGCGGTGGGCATCGGCGCCCGGACCGCGGCTCAACTGCTTACTTGGCCTTCTTCTTGCCGGCCACGGTGCGCTTGGGGCCCTTGCGGGTGCGCGCGTTGGTCTTGGTGCGCTGGCCGTGCACCGGGAGGTGACGGCGGTGGCGCAGACCCTGGTAGCAGCCGATCTCGACCTTGCGACGGATGTCGGCCTGCACCTCGCGGCGCAGATCGCCCTCCACCCGGTAGTTGGAGTCGATGTGGCCGCGCAGGGCCACGAGCTCGTCCTCGGTGAGGTCCTTGACGCGAGTGTCGGGGTTGACCCCCGTTGCCTTGAGGGTCTCGTCCGCGCGGGTGCGGCCGATCCCGAAGATGTAGGTAAGCGCGACCTCGACCCGCTTCTCGCGGGGGAGGTCGACGCCGGAAATGCGTGCCACGGTGGTGGTTCTCCTGTGTGCTCCCGGAGGTCGTCACCCACCTCCCCCGCCCCCTTGGGGCGGCCCCGGCCTCCAGGAACCGGGGGTTGCGGGGCGCCGGCCGTTCAGGCCGGCGCTGATCGCTGGGGTGGGCGCTGATCGGTGGCCACGGATCGCGTGGCCGGTGCGCGGGGCCTCAGCCCTGGCGCTGCTTGTGCCGCGGGTTCTCGCAGATGACCATGACACGGCCGTGGCGACGAATCACCTTGCAGTTGTCACAGATCTTCTTGACGCTCGGCTTGACCTTCATGATTGTCCTCCGCCGGCCCGGGGGCCGACTTGTCACTTGTACCGATAGACGATGCGGCCGCGCTGGAGGTCGTAGGGACTCATCTCCACGACGACGCGGTCCTCGGGGAGGATGCGGATGTAGTGCTGCCGCATCTTTCCGGAGATGTGCGCGAGCACGACGTGCCCGTTGCTCAACTCCACCCGGAACATCGCGTTCGGAAGGGCCTCGACGACCGATCCCTCGACCTCGATGACGCCGTCCTTCTTTGCCATGTTCCTCCGTCGGTTTTCTCGCTCGAGTTCTCCGGCGACGACGCCGCCGGTTGGGCGCGCGCGCCCCGGCCCGGCCGGAGGGCTCGGGTCAGGAACGGTAGACGCACCGAGGGCCAACGATACGACACCTCGATACCGCGCCACCACGCGGGAAGGGGCTCCCGGCCGGTGTTCCCGAACACATCGGCCAACGCGCTCGACGGCGGCGGGCGGGACGCGACGCGATCAGCCGCGCTCGGCCAGGGGGCAGGGCTCGATGCCGAAGGGCGCCAGGCCCTCGGCCCCGCCGTCGGGGGCGGTGAGCACCCACACCCCCCCGGGCACGATCGCGACGGTGTGCTCCCACTGGGCGGCGCGCGAGCCGTCCTGGGTGACGACGGTCCAGCCGTCGTCGAGCTCGCAGACCTCGGGCCCGCCGGAGGTGAGCATCGGCTCGATAGCCAGCACCATGCCGGGGCGCAGCTTAGGCCCCTTGCGCTTGATCGAGTAGTTGAGGACGTCGGGGGCCTGGTGCATGGCGGTGCCGATGCCGTGGCCGACGTACTCCTGGAGGATGCCGAGCCGGGCCTCGGGATGGCCCTGACCGGCGGCCTGGGCCAGGGCGCGGTCCACGGTGGCCTCGACGGCGTCGCCAATGGCGTTGAGTCTCGCGGCGCGCCCGCTCGTCCGGCCCGCGGCCGCCCGGGCGACGGCGGCGATCGCCTCCCACAGGGCCTGCCGGGTGGTGGTGTCCAGGAGGCGATCGGAGGCCGATGCATACTCGCCGCCGACCACGGTGGTGAAGGCCGCGTCGCCGTGCCACTGCTGGCCGCCGTCGAGGATGTAGGCGCCGCAGTCGAAGGTGACGAGGTCTCCCTCCTTGAGGACTCGCGGCCCGGGGATGCCGTGAACGACCTCATCATTAACCGAGACGCACACCGTGGCCGGGTAGTCGTGGTAGCCCAGGAAATTCGAGTGGGCGCCGGCGGCCTCGATGGTCGCGGCGCACACGGCGTCGAGCTCGGCGGTGCTCACCCCCGGGCGGACCGCCTCCCTCAGGGCGGCGTGGATATCGGCGACGACGAGGCCCGCTCGCCGCATAAGCCGGACCTGGTCCGGGGTCTTGATCTCGATCTGCTCGCGCGCCAGCACCGCGCGCCCCCTCTCTGGCAGGCAGTGGCGCGGGCCCGACCGGTCCCGCGCCACTGAGGATTGCTCGCTCAGGCCCTGACGCCCGCGGAGGCGAGGGCCGTCATGATGCGCTCGGTGACCTCGTCGATGTCGCCGATGCCGTCGACGCGCACGAGGAGGCCCTTGGCCTCGTAGAGGGCGGCCAGCGGCTCGGTCTGCTCGGCGTAGACCTCCAGGCGGCGCCGGATGACCGGCTCGGTGTCGTCGGCGCGGTTCTGCTCGGTGGCGCGCTTGAGGAGCCGCTCGACGACCACCTCGGAGTCGGCGGTGATCTCCAGGACGACGTCGAGGGCGAGGCCCTTGGCGGCCAGCATGGAGTCGAGCTCGTGGACCTGGGCCTCGGTGCGCGGGTAGCCGTCGAGGAGGAAGCCGGAGGCGGCGTCGTCGGCGGCGATACGGTCGGCGACCATGGCGTTGGTGACCGAGTCGGGGACGTACTCGCCCTTGTCCATGTACTCCTTGGCCTTGAGGCCGAGCTCGGTGGCGCCGGCCACGTTGGCGCGGAAAATGTCGCCGGTGGAGATTGCGGGGATGGACAGGCGCTCGCTGATGCGGGCCGCCTGGGTGCCCTTGCCCGCCCCGGGGGGGCCGAGGAGGACCATGCGTGCGCTCATGAGAGGAACCCTTCGTAGTGTCGCTGCTGGAGCTGGGAGTTGATCTCCTTGACGGTCTGGAGGCCGACTCCCACCATGATGAGGATAGTCGTGCCGCCGAAGGGCAGGGACTGCGACAGTCCCAACTCGATGACCGCCAGGGTGGGCACCAGCGCGAGGATCACGAGGTAGATCGAGCCGACGACGGTCACCCGGTTGATGACGTAGGAGAGGTACTTCACGGTGGGCTCGCCCGCGCGGATGCCGGGGATGAAGCCGCCGTACTTCTTCATGTTGTCCGCGATCTCCTCGGCGTTGAAGGTGATCGCCGTGTAGAAGAAGGTGAAGAAGAGGATGAGCAGGCCGTAGGCGACGAGGTAGATCGTGTCCGTCTGACGCAGGTTCTGCCCCACCCAGGCGGCCCAGGAGCTGTTCCGGGCGAACTGGGAGATGAGCTGGGGCATGGCCAGGATGGAGGAGGCGAAGATGACGGGGATGACGTTCGCCGTGTTGATCTTGATGGGGATGTAGGTGGTGGAGCCGCCGTACTGGCGCCGCCCGATCATCCTCTTGGCGTACTGCACCGGGATGCGCCGAGTGCCCTGCTCCACGAAGACGACGGCGACCGTGGCCACCAGGATGACAGCGATGACGATGGCGAACTTCGAGACGCCGCCGCTGCCGGTGAGGACCGAGCCGAGGTTCTGCGGGAAGCGCGCGACGATCGAGGTGAAGATGAGCAGCGACATGCCGTTGCCGATGCCGCGGTCGGTGATGAGCTCGCCGAGCCACATGATCAGGCCGGTGCCGGCGGTCATGGTGACGATCATGAGGGCAAGGGTGACCGGGCTGCTGCTCGGGATGACGGAGACGTTGCAGGTGGGGAAGAGCTGGCCGTTGGCGGCCGTGGCCACGATCGTGGCGGATTGCAGGACGCCCAGGCCGATGGTCAGGTAGCGGGTGTACTCGGTGAGCTTGGCGGTGCCGGACTGGCCCTCCTTGTGGAGCTCCTCGAAGCGGGGGATGACCACGCGCAGGAGCTGAATGATGATGGAGGCCGTGATGTAGGGCATGATCCCCAGCGCGAAGACACTCAACTGCAGCAGGGCGCCGCCGGAGAAGATGTTGATGAGGCTCAGCAGGCTCGCGTCATCTGCCTGGCCGACGCAGGTCTGGACGTTCCGCAGGCTCACGCCCGGCGTCGGCAGGACCGATCCCAGGCGGAACAGGGCCATGATGCCGAGGGTGAAGAGGAGCTTCCTCCTCAGGTCAGGCGTCTTGAATGCCTGGACGAAGGCGCTGAGCACGCGGTCTCCTGTGGGCTCGGGGAATCGGCGTCGACTGGCCCTGAGGCGGGCCCGACGGCGGACGCGCAGGCGCGCGCCTGGCTCACACTACCCCGGAGCAGGGCCCCCCTTCGACGCCGTGACGGTTTCGGAAGGCAAGGCGTGCGTCACGCGCCGGCTTCCCCGCCCCTCCCCTCCCCCCGCCGAGACCGGTCGAAATGACGAGCGAGACCGGTCGAAAACAGGAGCGAGACCGGTCGAAATGACGAACGAGACCGGTTCAGGCGCGCCAGTCGCTCCTCCCCCGCCCGCGGGGCGGCGTCCGCTCCAGGGACCGCGCCCGCGGGGCCGCGCCTGGCCCGAGCGCAGCACGAGGCCCCGGTGAGGTGGGCCGAAGCCCGCCCTCACCGGGGCCTTGCCTTGCTCGCTTGGAGCGGATCAGTTCTCTGATCAGTCCTCGGAGAGCTCGATCGTGCCGCCAGCGGCCTCGATCTTCTCCTTGGCGGAGGCCGACCAAGCATCCGCCTTGACCGTCAGCTTGACGGAGACATCCCCGCCGCCGAGGACCTTGACCAGGTGCCCGTGGCGCACGGCGCCAGCGGCCACGAGGTCGGCAACCGTGACCGTCCCGCCCGAGGGGAACAGCTCGGCGATGCGGCCGACGTTGACCGGCTGGAACTCCACGCGGTTCGGGTTGCGGAACCCGCGGAGCTTGGGCAGGCGCATGTGCAGCGGCATCTGACCGCCCTCGAAGCCGGGGCGCACCTGGTAGCGGGCCTTCGTGCCCTTGGTGCCACGACCGGCCGTCTTGCCCTTAGAGCCCTCACCGCGACCCACGCGGGTCTTGGCCTTCTTGGCGCCCGGGGCGGGGCGGAGGTGGTGCAACTTGACGACGCGCACCTTCTCCGTCCCGGACTCAGCGGCGTTCTCGGCGGCCTTCTCAGAGGCCTTCTTGGTGTCTGCCATCTCAGACCTCCTCAACGGTCACGAGGTGGTGCACCGTCGCGATCATGCCGCGCACGGTGGGGGTGTCCTCGCGAACAGTGGACTGGCGGATCTTGCGCAGGCCGAGGGACTTGAGGGTCTCGCGCTGGCGGTGGGTGCCACCGATGCCGGAGCGGACCTGGGTCACCTTGAGCTGCTTCGTGCTCGCGGTCTTGGTGTCAGCCATCACGCCTCCACTCCTTCAGCGGCCTTCTCGGCCTCCTTCTTCTCCGCCTCGGCACGCTTCTCAGCCTCTCCCTCGGCGCGGGCCCGCAGCATGGACTGCGGGGCGACGTCCTCCAGGGGAAGACCGCGGCGGGCGGCAACCGTCTCGGGCTGCTCAAGCTTCTTGAGCGCGTCGACCGTCGCGTGGACGATGTTGATCGCGTTCGAGGAGCCGAGCGACTTCGACAGGATGTCGTGGATGCCGGCGCAGTCCAGCACGGCGCGCACCGGGCCGCCGGCGATAACACCGGTTCCGGGGGAGGCCGGGCGCAGGAGGACGACTCCGGCGGAGTCCTCGCCCTGGACCAGGTGGGGGATGGTGCGGCGGATCATCGGGACGCGGAAGAAGTTCTTCTTCGCGAACTCCACGGCCTTGGCGATCGCGGCGGGCACCTCCTTCGCCTTGCCGTAGCCGACTCCGACCGTGCCCTCGCCGTCACCGACGACGACCAGCGCCGTGAAGGTGAAGCGGCGGCCGCCCTTGACGACCTTGGACACGCGGTTGATGGTGACGACGCGCTCGATGTACTTGTCGTCGTTGCCGCGACCGGAGTTGCGGTCACGGCGGTCATTGCGGTCACGACGGCCGCGGCTCTCGCCACGGTTCTCGTCGTTGCGGGCCGAGCCGTCGGACGACGCGGACCTGTCTCGCTGCGGTGCAGCCATCAGATTCTCCTTTGCTTTCTCGTCGTCTCAGCGCTCAGAGCGCCAGGCCGCCCTCGCGGGCGCCGTCAGCGACGGCGGCGACGCGGCCGTGGTACTTGTTTCCACCGCGGTCGAAGACGACCGCCTCGATGCCCAGGGCCTTGGCGCGCTCGGCAACGAGTTCGCCGACCTTGCGGGCGGCCCCGACCTTGTGGCCCTCGACGCCCTTGCAGGCCTCCTCGAGGGTCGAGGCGGAGCACAGGGTGTGGCCGATGGTGTCGTCGATGACCTGGGCGACCATGTGGCGGTTGGAGCGGGTGACGACGAGGCGCGGCCGCTCGGGCGTGCCATTGACGTGCTTGCGCACACGCTGGTGGCGGATCTTGCGGGCGATCGCCTTGGACTTGCCCCTCTTGATCGAGTAAGCCATGGTCACTTACCAGCCTTTCCGACCTTGCGGCGCACGTTCTCGCCGGCGTAGCGCACGCCCTTGCCCTTGTAGGGCTCCGGCGGGCGGATCTTGCGGATGTTCGCGGCGACCTCGCCGACCTGCTCCTTGGAGATGCCGGAGACGGCGAGCTTCAGGTTTCCGTCCACCGTGAAGGTGATGCCCTCGGGGGGCTCGACGACGACGGTGTGCGAGAAGCCGAGGAAGAGCTCGATGGCCGAGCCCTTGGCGGCGACGCGGTAACCGGTCCCGACGATCTCAAGGTTCTTGACAAAGCCCTCGGTGACGCCGATGACCATGTTGTTGATGAGCGTGCGGGACAGGCCGTGGAGCGAGCGCGAGCGGCGCTCGTCGTTGGGACGGGTCACGAGGATCGTGCCGTCATCCTGCTTGGTCACGCTCAGGGGCGCGGAGATGACGCGGCTCAGGGTGCCCTTGGGGCCCTTGACGGTCACCTCGTTGCCGTTAATCGTGACGTCCACTCCGGCGGGAACCGGAACGGGGAGTCGTCCAATACGCGACATGGTGTTCCCTCCGTTCCTTTCTCTCACCAGACGTAGGCGAGGACTTCCCCGCCGACGCCCTTGTTCTCAGCCTGGCGGTCGGTCAGGAGGCCGGAGGAGGTGGACAGGATGGCCACCCCCAGGCCGCCGAGGACCTTGGGCAGGTTCGTGGACTTCGCGTAGACGCGCAGGCCGGGCTTGGAGATCCGCTTGAGGCCCTGGATGGCCCGCTGGCGGTTGGCTCCGTACTTGAGGCTCAGCGTGAGCGTCTTGCCGACCTCGGCGTCCGTGACCTCGTAGTCGGCGATGTAGCCCTCGGTCTTCAGCATCGCGGCGATGTTGACCTTGAGCTTGCTCGACGGCATCGAGACGGTGTCGTGGTAGGCGCTGTTTGCATTGCGCAGACGGG
Source organism: Actinomyces sp. zg296 (assembly GCF_009829695.1). NCBI lineage: Bacteria > Bacillati > Actinomycetota > Actinomycetes > Actinomycetales > Actinomycetaceae > Actinomyces > Actinomyces sp. zg296. The sequence continues at coordinate 158,673 of NZ_VWPG01000005.1, read as the reverse complement.
TCAGCATGTCTGCGATCGGGTCTGTCATAGTCATGAGTGGGCCTTGGCCCTTCCTCGTCGTGGTTTCCTCGTCGGACCTGCGACGTAAGTTCTTACCAGCTGGACTTGCTCACGCCGGGGAGTTCGCCACCAAGGGCCATCTCCCGCAGGCAGATACGGCACAGGCCGAACTTGCGGTACACCGAGTGCGGGCGGCCGCAGCGCTGGCAGCGCGTGTAGGCACGAACACCGAACTTCGGCTTCCGGTTCGCCTTCTGGATGAGAGCGGTCTTCGCCATGTCACTTCTCCTTGAAGGGGAAGCCGAGCCGCGCGAGCAGCGAGCGGGCCTCCTCATCGGTCTTGGCCGTGGTCACGATGGTGATGTCCATGCCACGGACGCGGTCGATCGAGTCCTGGTCGATCTCGTGGAACACAGCCTGCTCCGTGAGACCGAAGGTGTAGTTGCCGTTGCCATCGAACTGCTTGGGGCTCATTCCGCGGAAGTCGCGGATCCTGGGCAGCGAGATCGAGATGAGGCGGTCGAGGAACTCCCACATGCGGTCGCCGCGCAGCGTGGCGTGCGCACCGATCGGCTGGCCCTCGCGCAGCTTGAACTGCGCGATCGACTTGCGGGCCTTCGTGATCTGGGGCTTCTGGCCGGTGATGGCGGCCAGGTCGCGAACGGCGCCCTCGATCATCTTGGAGTCGTGAGCGGCCTCGCCCACACCCATGTTGACGACGACCTTGGAGATGCGGCCGATCTCCATGACATTGGAGTGCTTGAACTCCTCGCGGAGGGCGGGGAGCACCTCCTCGGCGTACTTGGTCTTGAGACGGGGGGTGATCTTGTCGCTCATCAGAGGTCCTTCCCGCTCGCCTTGGCGTAGCGGACGCGAACGGTGCGCTTGCGGCCGTTGGGCCGCACGCCCTCCTCAACGCGGAAGCCGACGCGGGTGCGCTTCTTGGTCTGGGGGTCGATCGGCATCACGTTCGAGATGTGGATCGGGGCCTCGACGGTCTCGATGCCGCCGGTGCGGGCGCCCTGGGCGGACTGCCCGACCTTGACGTGCTTGGTGACGCGCTGGACGCCCTCGACGACGACGCGATCGGTGTCCTTGATCACTTCCAGGACGCGGCCGGTCTTGCCCTTGTCCTTGCCCGCGATGACGATGACCTGGTCGCCCTTCTTGATGCGTGCCATATTCAGATCACCTCCATGGCGAGCGAGACGATGCGCATGAACTTCTTCTCGCGAAGCTCACGGCCGACGGGGCCGAAGATGCGCGTGCCGCGCGGCTCCCCATCGTTGTTCTTGAGGATGACGGCCGCGTTCTCATCGAAGCGGATGTACGAGCCGTCCGGACGACGGCGCTCCTTGCGGGCGCGGACGACGACCGCCTTGACGACGTCGCCCTTCTTGACGCTGCCGCCCGGGACCGCGTCCTTGACAGTGGCGACGATCGTGTCGCCGATGCCCGCATAGCGCCGACCCGAGCCGCCGAGCACACGGATGCACAGGATCTCCTTGGCACCGGTGTTGTCGGCGACCTTCAGTCGCGACTCCTGCTGGATCATAGGGTGTTCTCCTTCGTCGAGCCGGTTCTCGGGTCCCCCCGAGCCTTGCCGAACGTTCTTGGCGTTCTTGCGCGCTGCTCCCCCGGCCCGGGGGCGGGAGGAGTCCACGAGGCGTGGGTCCCATCAGACACAGGCGCAGGAGCGCGGGGTCTCTGATGGGCGCGCCGAGGGCGCACGCAACTCTCCCAGCCTAGTGCAGCGCCGAAGGCGCCGGATACCACAGGCCCCCTCCGGCCCCTGTGCCCTTCCTCACCAGCCTCCCCCTCCCACCGAGACCGGTCGAAATCACGATCGAGACCGGTCGGTTTTCCACAGATTTCCCAGCCCCCTTTCATGAGCGAGCCTCAGCGGCGACGCTTGAGAGATGCACACCACCGATGACTTCAACCACATCCCCCTCCCCCACCCCAGCGCATTGGGATCCCAGTCGGATCGCGAGACCGGCGCGATCCAGGCGATACGCCGCGGGACCGTGATCCGCGCCGACCCGGACGAGCCGCACTGGCGCACATGCTCCCGAGCGAGGGAGGCGATCATCGAGTCCTGTGGCGCCGAGGGGCTCAACGGCGTCGTCTGCCAGGAGGCCGCCGCGCGCATCCACGGGGCAAGAGCGTTGTCCGAGGCTCATACGATCCATCTCGTGACCTCCTGGAAGCCCGGCGGTCTCCGGCGCATATCGGGCCCGCGCCACCCCGGGCGGGTCTCATCGCGCGACGCCTCGCGGGCCGAGCGCCGTCGGCTCCTCGAGGCCAGGCCGATCGTGCGTCACCACATGCCGCTGGACGAGCGCGACGTCGTCGACCTCGACGGGCTGCGGGTCACCGGCCTAGAGCGCACGATCCTCGATTGCGCCCGCTTCCTTCAGCCCGATCGCGCGCTGGCCGTCGTCGATTCCCTCTTCGCCGTCGCGGTGGGCGCGGGCGAGCACCCGTGGGATCACCGGCGCCGGATCGAGGCGGCATGCGCCCGGCTGCGGCGTCGGCTGCTCGCGCGGTTGGAGGAGTGGACGGGGCAGCGGGGCTACCGGCGCGCCCAGGCAGTCGTGCTCGCCGCAACCGCGATGAGCCAGTCGGTGTGGGAGTCCGAGGCCCGGCGCCTGTGCCTGGCCTCGGGCATCACCGCCCCGCAGGTGCAACTGGCCGTGCGCGGGGCCGACGGCCGCGCGTACTTCGCGGATCTCGGGTGGCTGCTCATCCGTCTCCTCCTGGAGGTCGACGGCGAGGTGAAGCTCGCGGAGGATCCCGACGGCGAGCTACGGCGCCGAGCGGCCCGGGAGGAGGCGATCCGCGACGCCGGTTTCGACATGCTGCGGCTGACTCCCGAGGATCTGAGGGACGCCCGCGCGGCGTTGCGCCGCATCTGGGACGCGCTGCCGCCGTCGGCGCGCGACGCTCCTCCGATCACGGCGCTGCTGACCACCCATGAGCGTCAATCCGGGGGCCTGCGGCCCGTGTTCTGATGGCCGGCCTCCCGCCGGACCGGTCTCGCTCTTATTTTCGACCGGTCTCGCTCGGGGGCGGGGGGGGACGACGGCGCCGCGGCGGCCCGCTGGGTGCGGGCGCCGCGGCGTCGTGATGCTGTTGATCAGCGGGAGGTCACTTGGCCTTCTCGATGATCTCCACGAGGCGCCAGTGCTTGGTGGCGCTCAGCGGACGGGTCTCCATGATCGAGACGAGGTCGCCGACGGCGGCCGTGTTGTTCTCGTCGTGGGCCTTGACCTTCTTGGACCGACGGATGACCTTGCCGTACAGGGAGTGCTTGTAGCGCTCCTCAACGAGGACGACGATGGTCTTGTCCATCTTGTCGGAGACGACGTAGCCGCGGCGGACCTTGCGCTGGTTGCGCTCGGGGGCGGCCTCGGTACTGGTGGTCTGCTCGCTCACTTGGACTCCTGGCTGCTCGGAGCGGTACGGATGCCGAGCTCACGCTCGCGCACGATGGTGTAGATACGGGCGATGTCGCGACGCACCGCCTTGAGCCGGCCGTGGTCCTCGAGCTGGCCGGTCGCCGAGGCGAACCGGAGGTTGAACAGCTCGGCCTTCGCCTTGGTGAGCTCCTCGGCGAGGCGCTCGTTGTCCATGCCGTCGAGGTCGGCGGGGGTCAGCCCCTGGGATCCGATAGCCATCAGACGTCACCACCCTCACGAGTCACGAAACGGGTCTTCATCGGGAGCTTGTGCATCGCGCGGCGCATGGCCTCACGGGCGAGCTCCTCGGGGACGCCCCCGAGCTCGAACATGATGCGGCCGGGCTTGACGTTGGCGATCCACCACTCCGGGGCGCCCTTACCGGAGCCCATGCGGGTCTCGGCGGGCTTCTTGGTCAGCGGGCGGTCCGGGAAGATGTTGATCCACACCTTGCCGCCACGCTTGATGTGGCGGGTCATGGCGATACGGGCCGCCTCGATCTGGCGGTTGGTGATGTAGGCGGGCTCAAGGGCCTGGATACCGAAATCACCGAAGGCGAGCTGGTTGCCGCCCTTGGACATGCCCGAGCGGTGCGGGCGGTGCTGCTTGCGGAACTTGGTCCGGCGGGGGATGAGCACGGCTCAGGCCTCCGTTCCCTGCGTGGCGGCAGCTTTCTCGGTGGCCGGCGCCTGCTCGACCTGCTGCTCGCCGCCCTGACGCGCGCCGCGCTCGCCGCGTCGCGCGCCGCGGCGGTCGCCGGAGCGCCCCCCACGGCCGCGCGGGGCGGACTCGGCCTGCTGGCGGGCGAACTCACGCTCGGTGAGGTCACCCTTGTAGATCCACACCTTGACGCCGAGACGGCCGAAGGTGGTCTTGGCCTCGTAGAAGCCGTAGTCGATGTTCGCGCGCAGGGTGTGCAGCGGCACGCGGCCCTCGCGGTAGAACTCAGAGCGGCTCATCTCAGCGCCGCCGAGACGGCCGGAGCACTGGACCCGGATGCCCTTGGCGCCGGCGCGCAGGGCGGACTGCATGCCCTTGCGCATCGCGCGACGGAAGGACACGCGGGAGGCGAGCTGCTCGGCGATGCCCTGGGCGACGAGCTGGGCGTCCAGGTCGGGGCTCTTGACCTCAAGGATGTTGAGCTGGACCTGCTTGCCGGTCAGCTTCTCCAGCGAGCCGCGCAGGCGCTCGGCCTCGGCGCCGCGGCGCCCGATGACGATGCCCGGGCGGGCCGTGTGCAGGTCGACGCGGACGCGGTCGCGCGTGCGCTCGATGTCGACCTTGGAGATGCCGGCCCGCTCCATGCCATCGGCCATGAGGCGGCGGATCTTGACGTCCTCCTCAACGAAGTCGCGGTAGCGCTGACCGGGCTTCGTCGAGTCCGCGAACCAGCGCGAACGGTGGTCCGTGGTGATGCCCAGGCGGAACCCGGTCGGGTTGACCTTCTGCCCCATTACCGGGCTCCTTCCTTGCGTGCGGTGTCGGCGCGGTCGCCGACGTAAACGGTGATGTGGCTGGTGCGCTTGAGGATCCGGCTCGCGCGGCCCTGGGCCCGCGGGCGGAACCGCTTGAGGGTCGGGCCCTCGTCGGCGAACACCTCGGTGATGAACAGATCGTTCTCGTCGAACCGCTCCCCCGCGGCCTCGGCCTTGAACCGGGCGTTAGCGATCGCGGACTCGATGACCTTGCGCACCGGCACGGCAGCGGCCTGCGGGGCGAAACGGAGCACGTTGACGGCCTCGACGGCGCGCTTGCCGCGGACGACGTCCACGACGCGGCGAGCCTTCATCGGCGTGCAGCGCACGTACTTGGCCTGCGCCTTAGCTTCCATAGTTCTTCTTTGCCTCTCAACTCTCCGCGCGTCAGCGGCGCGACTTGCGGTCGTCCTTGACGTGCCCGCGGAAGGTGCGGGTCGGGGCGAACTCGCCGAGCTTGTGGCCCACCATGGACTCGGTGATGAAGACCGGGACGTGCTTCCGGCCGTCGTGGACGGCGAAAGTGTGTCCGAGGAAGTCCGGCGTGATGACCGAACGACGGGACCAGGTCTTGATGACGTTCTTGGTGCCCTTCTCGTTCTGGGCGTCCACCTTCTTCTGCAGGTGGTCGTCGACGAAGGGACCCTTCTTCAGACTGCGCGGCATATCAGGCTCCTATCAGCGCTTCTTGCCGGTCCGACGACGACGCACGATGAGGCGGTCGCTGGACTTGTTGGGACGACGGGTACGGCCCTCGGGCTTGCCCCACGGAGAGACGGGGTGGCGACCACCGGAGGTGCGGCCCTCACCACCACCGTGCGGGTGGTCCACCGGGTTCATGACGACACCGCGGACGGTCGGGCGGACGCCCTTCCAGCGCATGCGGCCTGCCTTGCCCCAGTTGATGTTGGACTGCTCGGCGTTGCCGACCTCGCCGACCGTGGCGCGGCAGGCGACCTCGACCATCCGGATCTCACCGGAGGGCATGCGCAGCGTGGCGTACTTGCCCTCCTTGGCGACGAGCTGGACGGAGGTGCCGGCGGAGCGGGCGATCTTCGCGCCGCCGCCGGGGCGCAACTCGACGGCGTGCACAACGGTACCGGTAGGGATGTTGCGCAGCGCGAGGTTGTTGCCGGGCTTGATGTCCGCGTTCGGACCGGCCTCGACGATGTCGCCCTGGGAGAGCTTGTTCGGGGCGATGATGTAGCGCTTCTCGCCGTCGCGGTAGTGCAGGAGGGCGATGCGCGCGGTGCGGTTGGGGTCGTACTCGATGTGAGCGACCTTGGCGGGCACGCCGTCCTTGTCGTGACGACGGAAGTCGATCACGCGATAGGCGCGCTTGTGGCCGCCGCCCTTGTGGCGGGCGGTGACGCGGCCGTTGTTGTTGCGACCACCGGTCTTGTGGAGCGGGCGAACGAGGGACTTCTCGGGCTCGCTGCGCGTGATCTCGACGAAGTCGGCCACGGAGGAGCCGCGGCGACCCGGCGTCGTCGGCTTGTACTTACGGATTCCCATGTCGATCCTTTACCTTCCGTGTCCGTGTCAGTTCGCCACGTCGCCGAAGATGTCGATGCTGCCCTCGCGCAGCGTGACGATCGCGCGCTTGGTGTCCTTGGACTTGCCGAGCCCGGTGCGGGTGCGGTGGGTCTTGCCCTTGCGGTTGGCCGTGTTCACCGAGTCGACCTTGACGTTGAAGATGGACTCGATGGCCATCTTGATCTCGGTCTTGTTGGAGTTCGGCGCCACGAGGAACGTGTACTGACCACGGTCCATGCAGGCGTAGGACTTCTCGGAGACGACCGGCGCGATGATGATGTCGCGGGGGTTCTTGGACTTCTCAAGGCTCACTTGGACTCCTCCTCGCCCTTGCCCAGGAACGAGTCCAGGGCAGCGGAAGTGAAGACGACGTCGTCGTTGACCAGGACGTCGTAGGTGTTGAGCTGGTCGGCCCACAGGACGTGCGCCTCGGGGGCGTTGCGCAGGCTCAGGCGGCTCAGGTCGTCTTCGCGGGTGACGACGACGAGGGCCTTGCGGTCCGTCAGGTTGCGCAGCGCGCCGAGGGCCGACTTGGTGGAGGGCGTCTCGGTGGTGACGAACTCGGTGATGACGTGGACGCGGCCGTTGCGGGCGCGGTCCGACAGGGCCGAGCGGAGGGCGGCGGCCTTCATCTTCTTGGGCGTGCGCTGGGTGTAGTCGCGCGGCTGCGGGCCGTGGACGGTGCCACCGCCGGCGAACTGGGGGGCGCGGGTGGAGCCCTGGCGGGCGCGGCCGGTGCCCTTCTGGCGGTAGGGCTTCTTGCCACCGCCGCGGACCATGCCGCGGGTCTTGGTGGCGTGAGTGCCCTGGCGGGCCGCGGCGAGCTGGGCCACGACGACCTGGTGCATAAGCGGGATGTTGAGGTCGACGTCGAAGATCTCCGCGGGGAGCTCGGCGGTGCCCTTCTTGGCGCCCTTGGAGTCGACGATCGCGACGGTGAGGGTCTGGTTCTCAGCCATGGTCTCAGGCTCCCTTCACGGCCGTGCGGACGACGACGACCTGTCCCTTGGGGCCCGGGACGGCGCCGCCGACGAGGAGGTAGCCCTTCTCGACGTCGATGCCGCGGACCTTGAGGTTCTGGACGGTGGTGGTGGCGTGCCCCATGCGGCCGGCCATGCGCAGGCCCTTGAAGATGCGGCCGGGGGTGGCGCAGGCGCCGACGGAGCCGGGCTTGCGGTGGTTGCGGTGCGCGCCGTGGGAGGCGGAGACGCCCTTGAAGCCGTGGCGCTTCATGACACCCGCGAAGCCCTTGCCCTTGGAGGTGCCGGTGACGTCGACGAGCTGGCCGACCTCGAAGATGTCCGCGCCGAGCTCCTGGCCCGGGGTGAACTCCGAGGCGATGGAGGTGCGCAACTCGGCCACGTGGCGGCGAGGGGCGACCCCGGCCTTGGCGAAGTGGCCGGCGAGGGGCTTGGTGACCTTGCGCTCGTCGATCTCGCCGAAGGCGAGCTGGACGGCCTCGTAGCCGTCGGTCTCGACCGTGCGGACCTGGGTCACGACGTTGGAGTCGACGCGCACGACCGTGACGGGGCGGAGGACTCCGTTCTCGTCCCAGATCTGCGTCATGCCGAGCTTGGTGCCGAGGAGCGCCTTGGCAGGCGCGGCGGCTGCCGGCTTGTTAAGCGTAGTCATGGCGATGGTCCTCAGAGCTTGATCTCGATGTTGACATCGGCCGGGAGGTCGAGGCGCATGAGCGAGTCAACGGCCTTCGGCGTCGGGTCGATGATGTCGATCAGCCGCTTGTGCGTGCGCATCTCGAAGTGCTCGCGGCTGTCCTTGTACTTGTGGGGCGACCGGATGACGCAGAACACGTTCTTCTCGGTCGGCAGCGGCACCGGGCCCACGACCGTCGCGCCAGCGCGGGTCACGACGTCGACGATCTTGCGCGCCGAGGAGTCGATGACCTCGTGGTCGTAGGACTTGAGCCGGATGCGGATCTTCTGTCCCGCCATGGCGCCTAACCTCTCTTACTTTCGGGCGACCGGTCCACGCGCTCGGGCGTGTCGCAAGCGCGACGCCCCACGAGGCTCTCTATTGAGGGAGGGTGGGCCGGTCTGGACACACGGAAACCCGATCGATGATCGGCTCCGTCAGACTGGTTCCCGGGGCGACCCCGGGAGGTAACTGCCGGGACTGGCGGGCGCCACCGCGACGAGCGCGGCGGCAGGGCCAGGGCCCAGCGGCTGACCAACGCTATCAGGGCGGGGTGCGGGCCGGTCAACCTGAGAGCGGGGCCAAGACTGTGAGACCGACCACCGCCCCACGCGCTCGGGCGTGTCGCGCTCCGGCGGCGCCGGGACCCGTCGGCACGCGCCTGCCGCAGTCGTCACCGAATCGTGAGTTGAGGGGCGCGCTGCGGCGGCGCGATGGCACCCCTCGATGCGCCGGCGTGATTCGGGGCCAGGGGCGCCCAGCGGATCTCCTCGGGCGAGAGCGCGGACCAGCCCCTGTCCAGGCCGGGAGGCGGCCCGGGATCGGGGTCCTCGGGCGTGACGGCGTTGCGCAGGGAGATCGCGCTGTGGACGCCGATCTGCGCGGGCGTCGCTCCGGCATCCTCGCCCGCGCCGCCACTGGTATCGGCAGTGCCGACGGCGGCAGTGCTGGTAGCGGCAGCACTGCCAGCGGGAGCAGAGGCTGTGCTGGCAACGCTGGCGGTGCTGGCTGTGCTGAGTGCGCCCGCCATGGTCGCGCTTATCCGGGGGCCGGTCCAGTAGCCCTCGGCGGCGGTCGTCTCGCCACGCGCCGCCGCGCCGTCCGGGTCATGCCCGTCATTGGGGGCCTTCGCGCCGGGGCGGGGGCCGTTGTCGTCGCCACCGCCGTTGGCGGCTGCGGCCTTGGGCGAGTAGCCGGTGCGCCAGAGGTAGAGGCCGACGGCGATGACGCCGCAGGTGATCCAGACCGCCCACCAGGGGAAGCCGGGGACCTCGGGCTTGGCGCCAGCGGCGGCGAGGTCTCCGGCGGGGGTGGGGGTGATGCGCTCGGCGGTAACGAGGATGCGGTGGGTGTTGATGCCCAGGGGCGTGCAGGTGACGAGCGTGACGAGGTCGCGGTCGGGGTCGGCCCGCAGGGACTCCGTCTCCTCGGGGGCGACGACCTTGGTCTCGATCACCTGGTAACTGAGGACCTCGCCGAAGACCTCAAGGGTGAAGGTGTCCCCGACTCCCACGCGGTCGAGGTTGTTGAACATGGTGGCGTTGGCGAGGCCACGGTGGCCGGTGATGACGGAGCGCGTGCCCTTGCCGCCGACGGGCAGGGATGTGCCCTGGAGGTGGCCGAGGCCGGCGAGGAGGACCTGGTCGGAGGTGCCGTGGTAGATGGGGAGGTCGAGGTCGATGGTGGGGATGCGCAGGCGCCCCATGAGGCCGACGGCGTTGGCGGAGAGGATCTTGTTGTAGTCCGGGGACTCGTCGGGGTGCTCGCCGGCGCCAGTGGGCAGGTTGGTGTTGGCCTCCAGGACGGCGCCGGAGGAGAGGGCGTCGTTGTAGGAGTGGGCCTGGGAGAGTTGCTCGTCGGCGGCGGGCCTGGCGTTGTCGACTTGCTCCTCGTAGTTGGCGACGACTTTGGACTGGTTGTACTGACTGATCCAGGAGGCGACGCTGGGGTAGGAGAAGAGCGCGAGTCCGACCAGGGCGAGGACGGCGGGGATGAGGTTGATGATGCGGAGCCGCCAGCGGCGCTTGGATGAGCGCGTGGCGGGGGCGCCCGGGGCGGTGGGCGCGCTGCCGGGGGCGTCCGCGCTGCCAAGGCGATCGGGGTCGCCGGGGCTGTGGGTGTCGCGTGCGGCGTCAGCTGTGCCAGTGGTGCTGCTCATGGCGGCTCGGGCTCCTGGTGGGTGGGATAAGGGGGGCGCGGGGGAATCGGTGGGCCGGTGGTTGGCCGATTGGAGGGCCGGCTGGGCGGAGGATCGGGGCGATGGCATGGGCGCGACGCGCGGAGGTGGCGGGGAGGCTGGTGCCTCCCCGCCACCTCATGCGTGGTTGAGGGGCTGATGCCACCCGGCGTGGGACGCGGTCACGCCCTCGCCGAAGCGGTTATCAGGCCTCGTTGACGCGGCGCTTGCGAGCAACGAGCACGAAGCCGACGGCGATCGCCATAAGCGACAGGCCACCGACCGTCATGAGGATCTTGCCCGCCGCACCCGTGAGGGGCAGCTGCGGGACGGTGGTCTTGGTGTTGTCAACCGTCACCTGGTTATCGGTGGTCTGCTGACCCGCCGTAATCTTGATCGGCGTCAACTCAGCACCGCCGGTCGGAAGGGTGAAACCCGCGGGGGCCTTGGTCTCCTTGAGCACGTAGCAGCGCGTGGTGTGGTCCACGGCAACATTCTCAACGCCAGGGGCCCCCTTCTTCGAGTCAACGAACAAGCCCTTGATGTCGACCTTGCCCTGGGCATCAGTGGTGAAGACATCCTTGCCATCCACGGTGACCTTGGCCGACTCATCGATGGCGGTGTTCTTATCGTCCTCGGCGATCTCAGTGGTGCAGGTTCCCTCCCAAGGGTTCTTTGCGTTGTAGATCTCGAAGGTCGCTCCCTCAAGCGGCTGCTTGCTCTGCTTGTCCTGCTTCAGCAGGGAGGCGGCACCCCAGGCGGTGACAACCTTGTTGGAGGGCACGGGGGGGTCGCCAGCGGGAGGAGTGGTCGGCGGAGCAATCGGAGGAATGAGGCCCGGAATGGTGTCGACGTAGACCTTCGCCTGGTTGTTAATGGCAGCAGCAACCGACTGCGTCTTCGCAGTGAAGGTGACGGAAATGACACTTCCAGGCTTCTTCTTCAACTCCTCCAGACCCTTCTGAGTGAAGGAGATGTTGGCCTCGTTGCCTGCATTGACTGTCGCCTTGTACCAATCCTGATCGATTGGGGCTCCATCGATGGTCACCGAGTTAGGCTTCACCGCAGGCGACGTGTAATTCACATCCATCGGGTCCGATATGATGAAGTGCTTGAAGGAGGTGTTCGCGCCGATCGCCGGAACCTTCGCTGTCACCGGGAACTCAACTTGAGCCTCCCCGTTCAGACCGTAGGAGACCACATTGACGTCCTTGACAGGAGCGTCGATCACCACGTTCTTCGGGTAGACATTGACGTCGTAGATCCACTGGCCGTTGCTGTTCGCCCCAGCGCCGTTCTTCTCATTCTCCTTGGTGTTGGGGAAGGGGACGGTCACGACGAAGGGGGCCGCCTTCTCCACGACCTTGGCAGGAGACTCGGTCTCACAGACGAGGTAAGCGCCCACTGCGAGATTATCAATGGTGGCCTTCCCCTGGTCGTTCGTGAGGTCAGATTGAGAAGCATCCGCTGCCTTAACCGGCAGGACACCGACAGTTTTTGCGGGAGTCCTAAAGTCAGATCCACAGGCGTCATTCGGCACTGCCAACTGGGACAGTATGGCCCATGTGTCCTGGTTCTTAAGATCGGCCTCGAGTTTGTAAGCGGTGAACTTCACCCCCGCGACCGGATCGCCCTTGACACCGGTGTCCTTCCCGTCAGCAGTGCCGGGAGTAGCGGTTCCAGACTGAACGTGCTTGTGGATGAGGAGCTTTCCAGATTGCTCGAAGTCGATGTTGCCAGGCCCGGAGGGAGCAGCCAGGGCCGTGGCGCCAAGGCCGGAAAGGCCCAGGCTAAGAACGCCGGCAACGCCAAGCGCTCTTCGGGATAAGCGTGTCGCACGCATGGGTGGTGACTTCCTTTCAGGATGTGCCCGGGGATGGGCAGGCGCCACGATTTGGGAGCATCGCGTGGGCTTTCATACGAGAGGCCCGTGCGCCAAGAATGTCGGAAACTCGTGGAAGGAGCCGGCAGCAACCGACCCTGGGATCAAGTAACCGTTCGATCAACCCACCTCTTCAACGCTGGACAAGCGCCAGCTCAGAACTGGGACTATCAGGATGGAGCATATCCGCTCACAGGCTCGCGAGAGTCCCGGGACGATTGCGATCCGATCTCTCATCGTCGTGGGAGCCCGCCTCGTGGCCTCGCCTAGTCGCCGACGAAACGCTCCCCGCGCCTGCGGCGCCGTCCAGAGCCCTCACACCCCTCCTCCCGCCGCCCTCTCCCCCTCCCGGGGGCTTCTGGGCGCTCTGGGCGCTCCTGGCGCGCTGCTGCCGCCTACTGGCGCTCCGGGGCGCTCTGAGAAGAAGGCGCCGCCCTAGAGAAAAAGCGGTTCCCCCGGCACTCGCAAAGAGTGCCGGGGGAACCGGATGCTCAAGAAGAGCGGCTGCTCACGCAGCGATCATCACTTGATGATCTTGGTGACGCGGCCGGAGCCGACGGTGCGGCCACCCTCACGGATGGCGAAGCCGAGGCCCTCCTCCATGGCGATGGGCTGGATGAGCTCGACGCTCATCTCGGTGGTGTCGCCGGGCATGACCATCTCGGTGCCCTCGGGCAGCGTGATGACGCCGGTGACGTCCGTGGTCCGGAAGTAGAACTGCGGACGGTAGTTCGAGTAGAAGGGGTTGTGGCGGCCGCCCTCATCCTTGGTCAGGATGTAGACGTGGCCCTCGAACTGGGTGTGCGGGGTGATGGAGCCGGGCTTGCAGACGACCTGGCCGCGCTCGACGTCCTCGCGCTTGGTGCCGCGCAGGAGCAGACCGCAGTTCTCGCCGGCCCAGGCCTCGTCCATCTGCTTGTGGAACATCTCGATACCAGTGACCGTGGTCTTCTGGGCCTCGCGGATACCGAGGATCTCGACCTCGGAGTTGATCGGCAGCTTGCCGCGCTCGACACGGCCGGTGACGACGGTGCCGCGACCGGTGATGGTGAAGACGTCCTCGATGGGCATGAGGAACGGCTTGTCCATGTCGCGCTCGGGGGTCGGGATGAAGGTGTCGACCTCGTCCATGAGCTCCTTGATCTTGGCGGCCCACTCGGCGTCGCCCTCAAGGGCCTTGAGCGCGGAGACGCGAACCACGGGGGCGTTGTCGCCGTCGTAGTCCTGGGAGGACAGCAGCTCGCGGACCTCCATCTCAACCAGGTCGAGGAGCTCCTCGTCCTCCACCATGTCGGCCTTGTTGAGGGCGACGAGGAGGGCGGGGACGCCGACCTGGCGGGCGAGCAGGACGTGCTCGCGGGTCTGGGCCATCGGGCCGTCGGTGGCGGCGACCACGAGGATCGCGCCATCCATCTGGGCGGCACCGGTGATCATGTTCTTGATGTAGTCGGCGTGGCCGGGGGCGTCGACGTGCGCGTAGTGGCGCTTGTCGGTCTGGTACTCGACGTGCGCGATGTTGATCGTGATGCCGCGCTGGCGCTCCTCGGGAGCCTTGTCGATCTCGTCGAAGGGGGTGAAGGGGTTGAGCTCCGGGTACTCGTCGTGCAGAACCTTGGAGATCGCGGCGGTCAGCGTCGTCTTGCCGTGGTCGACGTGACCGATCGTTCCGATGTTGACGTGCGGCTTGGTCCGCTCGAACTTGGCCTTGGCCACTGGTGTCCTCCTGGGACTCGGGTAGTGCTCTTCGTCGGGATTCGACTAACACATGCTAGCCGGTCCCCCTGCCAGAGCCACTACAGGATGGTTGTTGGAAATCTTACTGGAATGCAGGCTCGGCGCCGAACGGCCCGAGCAGTCCCGGGGACCGGGCCGGATCAGTCCGGCCCCCGGGCTCATGGGGCCCCGTGCGGGGCCGAGGACTCAGGCGCCCTTCGCCTTGGCGACGATCTCCTCCTGAACGTTGCGCGGCACCTCGGCATAGGAGTCAAAGGTCATGGAGTACACCGCGCGGCCCTGGGTCTTGGACCGCAGGTCACCAACGTAGCCGAACATCTCGCTCAGCGGCACGTTAGCGCGCACCACCTTCACGCCAACGGCGTCCTCCATGGACTGGATCATGCCGCGGCGGGAGTTGAGGTCGCCGATGACGTCGCCCATGTACTCCTCGGGGGTGCGGACCTCGACAGCCATGATGGGCTCAAGGATGACCGGGCTGGCCTTCTTCGCGCCCTCCTTGAACGCCATGGAGCCGGCGATCTTGAAGGCCATCTCGGAGGAGTCGACCTCGTGGTAGGCGCCGTCGATGAGGGTCGCCTTGATGTCCACCATCGGGTAGCCCGCCAGGACGCCGGTGAGCATGGCGTCCTGGACGCCGGCGTCGACGCTGGGGATGTACTCGCGGGGCACGCGGCCACCGGTGACGGAGTTGACGAACTCGTAGTGGGCCTTCTCCTCGCCCTCGGCGGCCTCGACGACCTCCAGGGGCTCAAACGACATCTGCACCTTGGCGAACTGGCCGGAGCCACCCGTCTGCTTCTTGTGGGTGTACTCGACCTTGTCCACCTTCTTGCGGATGGTCTCGCGGTAGGCGACCATCGGGTTACCGACGTTCGCCTCCACCTTGAACTCGCGGCGCATGCGGTCCACGAAGACATCCAGGTGCAGCTCGCCCATGCCGCCGATGACGGTCTGGCCGGTCTCCTCGTCCAGGCGGACGGTGAAGGTCGGGTCCTCCTCGGAGAGCTTCTGGATGGCCACGCCCAGCTTCTCCTGGTCGCCCTTAGTCTTGGGCTCGATGGCCACGTGGATGACCGGGTCCGGGAAGGTCATGGACTCCAGGATGATCGGGGCGCTCTGCGACGACAGGGTGTCACCGGTGGTGACATCCTTGAGGCCGATGAACGCGTAGATGTGGCCCGCGGAGGCCACCTCCACCGGGTTCTCCTTGTTGGAGTGCATCTGGAAGAGCTTGCCGATGCGCTCCTTCTTGCCCTTGGTGGCGTTGAGCACCTGCTCGCCCTGCGCGACCTTGCCGGAGTAGACGCGGACGTACACGAGCTTGCCGTAGAAGGGGTGCGTGGCGACCTTGAAGGCCAGGGCGGAGAAATCGGCCTTGGCGTCGGCCGGGCGGGAGTCGGCCTCCTCCTCATTGCCGGGCTTGTGGCCCTCGACCGCCGGGACGTCCAGCGGAGAGGGGAGGTAGTCCAGCACGGCGTCGAGAACAGGCTGGATGCCCTTGTTCTTGAAAGCCGAGCCGGCCAGCACCGGGAAGGCCTTGCCGGCGATGGTCAGCTTGCGGATGCCGGACTTGAGCTCGGCGACGCTGAGCTCCTCGCCCTCCAGGTACTTCTCCATGAGGGCGTCGTCGGCCTCGGCGACCGTCTCGACGAGCTCGGCGCGCAGCTCCTCGGCCTTGGACACGAGGTCAGCGGGGATCTCCTCGTACTCGACGACGGAGCCGCGGGTCTCCTTGCCATCGGCGTCCTTCTCGGGGAAGCGGATCGCCCGCATCTCCAGGACGTCCACCAGGCCGGAGAACTCGCTCTCGGCGCCGATGGGGAAGTTGATAACGATCGGGGTGGCGTGGAGGCGGTCCCGGATGGTCTGGACGGAGAAGTCGAAGTTCGCGCCCAGCTTGTCCATCTTGTTGATGTAGCACACGCGCGGGACGTTGTACTTGTCCGCCTGGCGCCACACCGTCTCGGACTGGGGCTCCACGCCCTCCTTGCCGTCGAAGACCGCGACGGCGCCGTCGAGCACGCGCAGGGAGCGCTCGACCTCGACCGTGAAGTCCACGTGGCCGGGGGTGTCGATGATGTTGATCTGGTTCTTCTTCCAGAAACAGGTGGTGGCGGCGGAGGTGATGGTGATACCGCGCTCCTGCTCCTGCTCCATCCAGTCCATCGTCGAGGCGCCGTCGTGGGTCTCGCCGATCTTGTAGTTGATACCCGTGTAGAAGAGGATGCGCTCCGTCACGGTCGTCTTGCCGGCATCAATATGGGCCATGATGCCGATGTTGCGGACCTTGGTGAGGTCGGTCAGCACGTCGAGTGCCACGTGTGGTGTCCTTCGTTCGAGAGATCTGTGGATTCGCGTCGGCCGGGGCGGGCCCGGTGGCCCACCGGAGGGCCCCCGCGGGACTGGCTCCCGCGAGCGGCGGGCGGGCGCCGTCGGGCCCCGCCCCAGCCGACGATGGGCTTTACCAGCGGTAGTGCGCGAAGGCCTTGTTGGACTCGGCCATGCGGTGCATGTCCTCGCGGCGCTTGACCGCGGCGCCGAGGCCGTTGGAGGCGTCGAGGATCTCGTTCATGAGGCGCTCGGTCATGGTGTTCTCGCGGCGCTGCCGGGAGAAGTCGACCAGCCAGCGCAGGGCCAGCGTGGTGGCGCGGTTGGGGCGCACCTCGACCGGGACCTGGTAGGTCGCGCCGCCGACGCGGCGGGAGCGGACCTCAAGGGCCGGGCGGATGTTGTCCAGCGCGCGCTTGAGCACGGAGACCGGGTCCTGGTCCGTCTTGGCGCGGACGCCCTCGAGGGCGCCGTAGACGATGCGCTCCGCCGTCGACTTCTTGCCATCGAGGAGGACGCGGTTGACGAGCTGGGTGACGACCGGGGAGCCGTAGACGGGGTCGACGACGAGCGGGCGCTTCGGGGCGGGGCCCTTACGAGGCATTACTTCTTCTCCTTCTTGGCGCCGTACTTGGAGCGTGCCTGCTGGCGGTTCTTGACACCCTGGGTGTCGAGAGCGCCGCGCACGATGTGGTAGCGGACACCGGGAAGGTCCTTCACACGACCACCGCGGACGAGCACGATCGAGTGCTCCTGGAGGTTGTGCCCCTCGCCGGGGATGTAGGCCGTGACCTCAATGCCGGAGGACAGGCGCACACGGGCGACCTTCCGGAGGGCGGAGTTCGGCTTCTTGGGGGTCGTGGTGTACACGCGGGTGCACACGCCACGACGCTGCGGGCTGGCCTTCAGCGCGGGCGTCTTGGACGCGGAGCGCTTGGTCGAGCGGCCCTTGCGGACCAACTGCTGAATCGTAGGCACTACGGATTCTCCATCTTGAGTGCATGCTGACTGTGCTGCTGCCCTCACCGGCCCCGCCCCCGGTCCGCGACGACGCGCACCGCCAACTGGCGAGGCCGGCCCGCCCGGGGCACGGCCCTCGGACGCCCGGAGCCCTCCGGCCACTGGGGCGCGGGGAGGACCCGTCGGTTCCCGCCGCGGCAGACCCGCGTGGCGAGGGGCGAGGCGAGATGCCGCCGTGCCCTCCCGCTGGGAACGGAATGGAGATCGGAGCCCGCATGCGGGCACCAGGGGACACGGTACCCGGGCGGCGCCACCTGGGCCAGGCCGGCGGCTCCCGCCGCCACATGATCCTCGCCACGCCCCCTCACGATCGAGACCGGTCGTTATTACGAGCGAGACCGGTCGTTGTTACGAGCGAGACCGGTCGCGCACGCACTGCCCAACCGGCACGGGACTAGCGCCCCCACTCCTGTGGACAGCGGACCGGTCTCGCTCTTATTTTCGACCGGTCTCGCTCTTATTTTCGACCGGTCTCGCGTCTGTTTTCGACCGGTCTCGCGTCTGTTTTCGACCGGTCTCGGCGGGATCAGGCCTCGACGAGGACCGAGACGCCGTCGCCCAGGTCAATGACGTCGCCCGCGCGCAGCAGCGCCCGCTGGTGCTGGGTGAGGCGACGCGGGGGCTCGGAGGGGCGCATGAGGATCGTGCCGTTCGTGGAACCCAGGTCCTCCACGCTCAGGTCCCAGTCATCCAGCCTCACCGCGCAGTGCGACTTCGAGATCGCCTTCGAGGGGCTGATGACCGCCATGAGGCGCGGCTGCGGATCGCCCTCCGGGGCGTCCGACTTGGGCACGCGCCCGATGATGATGTCCCCGTCGATGGGCAGGACGGTGCCGTCGGAGGCGTGCAGCATGCCGAGCACGGGCCGGTTGACATGCCCGGTGCGGCTGGTCAGCGCCCCGCCGCACACCCGGCAGTGCGGGCCGTGGATCGGGTTCGGGTGACCCTCGGCGCAGAACGCGGCGAGGACCTTGACGGCGTTCTCCGGGACGGCCTCGTCCTCGCGCGCGGTGGCGGGGGACGGGGCGCCCGTCGCCGCGACGGCGCGAACCGCCTGCGACGAGTGCTCGGCGGCGGCCCCCCCATCGCCCGCCGGCCCCTCCACGGGCATGTTGGTGAGCGTCTGCCCGTCATGCGACCAGGCCTCCGCGGCCTGCTCACCGACGGCCCCGCCGGCCTGGACGGGGATCGGCAGAACCGGAGTGGGCTCCGCGGTGGCGGCGATCTCGGCCTCCGCATAGGCCTCAAGCCGTTTGGCGGCGCGAGTGAACTCGGACAGGTCGTTGGCGGCGGGGACGTCGTCGGCGCTGATGGGCTCGACGGCGGCAATCGGCTCAGCGGCATCGGACCGCGCCTGCCCGGCGGCGGGGACCGCCTCGTCATCGGCACTGGAGCGGCGCTCGGCCTGCCACCGGCTGATGACGGCGTCCTCGGGCGACCCGGTGGCGGAGAGCACCGGGGACTTCACGGAGGGAGCGCCCTTCAGGGCGGGCCGCGGGTCCGCGGCGGCATCCTTGCCCCGGATGGGGCCCGTGGCTCCGGCCCGGGAGGGTATTCCGACGATCGCGTCGATCTCGGCGAGGTCGGCCTGCGAGGGGTCCCCGGCGGGGGCCGGGGCGGCAGCGCGGCGGCCGCGGCCCTGCGCGGCCTCGGCGTCGGCGGCGGGGTCAGCGGTGCCCGCCTCAGTGGCGGCGGAGGAGGCGGAGGAAGCGGAAGAATCAGAGTTGTCAGTGGTACCAGCGGAACCCGCTGGTCCAGCCTCCTCGTCGTCGGAGGACGGGGCCTCCGACCTCGATGACTTCCGAGAGCCCTCGGCCAGCGAGCCCAGGGCGACGGAGGACGCCGCGACAACGCCGGAGGCCACCGGCAGCGGGGCGGTGTCCGCGGAACCAGAGTCGGTGAGCTCCAGGCCGATGCCGCGCACGCCGCGCAGGCGGACCTCCTCCCAGGCGAGCACCTCGGGGGCGGAGATCGTCCGCATGCCCTCGTCAGTGTCGACGATGAGCTTGAGGCTTCCGCGAACGGCCGCGGTCAACTCGCCATCCTCCAGGACGGCGACGACGAACTCGGGCAGGTCGAAGACACTGCCTCCGTGGGTGTCCATGAGCCCGTGAAGGAGATCGATGAGGGGGGCACCATCGAGCATCGAGGCCCAGAGCCGGGGGACGTCCTCGACGGAGGCCTGACCGCCGGGGGCGGAGGCGACGGCGGCGAGGCCGCGCTCGCAGATGGCGGTGCGGGTCGATCCAGGGATGTGGAGGGCGGCGGCATGACCAGGGATGCTCTGCGCGTGCCTCATGAGGGGTACTCCTTGTTGCTGTGCTGCTCCCGCGCTCGGGGCAGCGTGTCGTGCTTCGCCGACGGGATCGTCGAACTGTCCACGTCCGTCGCCGCGTCCGGCGCAGCGGGCGGAACATGGGTAACGTCAATGACGATAACTGTCGCATTGTCTTTACCACCAGCCCCCAGGGCAGTGGTGATCAGCGCATCCGCCGTCTCCTGAGGCCCCTGGCCTCGGTGAATGATCTCTGCGAGGGAATCGTCATCTATCTCACCACTAATGCCGTCGGTGCACACGATGAGCCGGTCGCCTACCCGCGCGGGGATGAGGAAGTGATCGGCGAGGGCCACGGGGCCGATGCCCGCGCCCAGCGCGCGAGTGATGACGTGGCGGCGCGGGGATGCCTGCGCCTGCCCCTCGGTGAGTTGGCCGGAGGCCATGAGCTCCTGGACCTCCGAGTGATCCACCGTGATCTGCTCGACGCCGTCGGGCGTCATCCGGTAGGTCCGGGAATCCCCGATGTTGATGACCCGCAGGCAGGGGCGCCCATCGACGCTCGTGACGACGACGCCGCTCAGGGTGCAGCCCGGGAGGCCCCTGAGGGGGTCGCGGCCAGCGCCGAGAGCGTCGACGTCGCGCGCGGCGCGCCCCAGGCACTCCATGAGGGCGTCGCCGGTGATCTCAGGGGCACCGACGCACGGGGCGAAGGCCGCCAGGGCCGTCTTGGAGGCCGTGTCCCCGGCCTCATGGCCGCCCATCCCGTCCGCGACGAGAAAGACCGGGCGGGCGGCGAGGTAAGAGTCCTCGTTGTGGCTGCGGATGAGGCCGGTATCGGTGGCGGCGCCATGCTCCAGGAGGATCTCGTCGGCGCTCGCCCCCGTCTCGCCTGCTCGCCGCATCTCAGGCTTCCACTCGCGCCGTGCGCTCGCCCAGCCGGATCGTGGCACCGATGGGCACGGGAACCATCATGCCGGGCAGCACCTGGGTGGCGGCGCCGTTGGGCTCCACGACGACCGTCCCGTTGGTGGACTGGAGGTCCTGGATGACGAGGCGGACGCCATCGTAGGTGATGACGGCGTGCGTCTTGGAGATGGAGAAGGCGGGGTCATCCACGGGCACCGGCTGGGCCTGCGCCCAGGGCCCCGCGGCCACGGGGGCGCGTCCGATGAGGGAGGTCCCGCCGAGCTGGACCACCTGGCCGGTGTCGAGCGCGAGGCGCGGCGCGGGGGCGCCGATCCCCGCCTGCTGGGCCGAGGAGCGGTCGAACACGACGGTGGCCGCGGCGCCGGCGACCTGGGCCTCGTAGGCACTCGGGGCCTGGGGCGCCGGGGCACCGTCCTGAGGGGACTGGGACGACGCCGCTCCCACGGGCTCGGCCCCCTGGGCGGGCTCGGCCCCCCGGGCGGGCACGCCCGGCTGAGCGGGCACGCCCGGCTGGGCCTGCGGGAACGCCGACTGGAAGGGGGCCGGCTGCTGGGGGCCGGGCTGCTGGAAGGGTTGCGCGGGCTCCGCCGCGCCGGGGGCCTGGTAGGCCTGGCCGGGGGCCTGGTAAGGCTGCTGGGGGGCCTGCGGGAACCGCTGGCCGGTCTGATAGGCCTGCGCGAGCTGGTCGGCCGGGGCGAATCCTTGCTGGAGGGGCTGGGCGGCCTCGGGGACGGCGGGGGCCTGGTCCCACCCGCCGGGCTGCCAGCCGCCCGAGGCGGGAATGCCCTCAGGGCCGGTCTGGGAGGCCTGCGGCTGAGCGGACTGGAGAGCGGAAAGCCAGCCGACGTCGGAGGGGGCCGGGGCGCCGGGGGCCGGCACCTGCGACTCGGGAGAGGGCCACTTCCCCGACGTCCCGGCGCCGGAGGGGGCCACCGGGGCCGACGGGGCCTGGGGAGCAGAGGGGGCCACCGGGGCCGACGGCACCACCGGGGCCGACGGGACCTGGGGAGCAGAGGGCACCACCGGGGCCGACGGGGCCGACGGGGCCTGGGGCGCCTGGGGCGCCTGGGGGGCCGAGGCGGCTTGAGCGCTCTGGGGACGGTCGGATGAGTCGTCGAGATGGCCCTGGGCGCCCTCGAAGGCGGCGCGGGCCAAGTCCTGATCGATGTAGGTGGTCTGCGCCTGGAGGGGGGCGAGCATCTCAGCGGGGTCGGGCGCGGAAGCGCCCTGCCAATCGGCCGGCCCCATGGCCTGGGCGTCCTGCTGCCTGTCGGCGGGCACGACCCCCTGGGGGGAGTAGGGCCCCTGTCCCGGCTGCCCGGACTGCTGCCAGGGCGCCTGCGCCCCGAGGCCGGGGGCCTCAGCGCGCGGGGCGGAGTCGGGGCCGAACTGCCAGTGGCCGGCCGAAGGCTCCGCGCCAGCGGCGCCACCCATCGCGGCGCCACCCATGGGGGCCAGGGGGGATCCGGCGTCGTCGTAGGCGGGGGCCACCGCGATGGGCTCCTGCCCCCAGGGCAGGGAGGCGCTCTTGGCGTCGGCGGCGTAGATGTCGGTGACCCGGTCGAACCAGAAGCGGTTGTGCTCGTCGCGGGTGAGGAGGTAGACGATGATCGTCCCAACGTTGGCCGTGAGCGCGCCGATGAGCACCTGAACGATCTTCTTGAGCAGGCCCTGCCGCCCGGGGTAGTCGGGGTAGGACCAGCGGACCCAGGTCACGCCGGCGATGCGCATGCCGGGCGTGGTCCCCGCCCTCATCAGCGCGATGATCCAGTACTTGATGAACGCCCACAGGAAGAGGATCGCTCCGACCACGCCCCCGATCGCTCCCCCAGTCGCGTCGGCCGCCATGGCGCCGACGCCGACGGCCACGCCCACGACGAGGCCGAGCAGTCCCACGAGGATGTTGTCGAGCAGCAGGGCGAGGAATCGCGCTGACAGCCGCGCTGGCGGCGCGCTTGTGAGATGCGGCGGGAGCAGCCCGGGACCGCTGGTGCTGGTGAGGGTCATAGTCACGTCCATCCTGATCGGCGCCGCCCGGCCAGTGGCTGGGGCGAGGATTGCAGAGCCTTCCGCGCCCTGACAGGCCCGGAATCGGATGCGGCGCGCCGCCGTCGTCCTGGATGGATGACGGGAATCTTCACCGATCCGTGATCAGAGCGTAGCGAGAACTGACCGCTCGCGCTTCCCCCCGGCACGAGGATGGACTCGTCCGCGGACGTGGGATGGCTCGCCTCGCGGATGGCCCGCGAGCCGTCCGCGGGGCGGAATCGGCCCCTCAGGGCGTCACGGCGCCACGTCGTCACATGCGGGCGGTGGGCGCCGGGATCTTCTCGACGGCGGCCGTGATGACCTGCGTGGCCGTGGCCCCGGCGAACTCGGCGTCGGGATCCATGACGAGGCGGTGCGCCCACACGACCTCCGCGAGGGCCTTGACGTCGTCGGGCAGGACGTAGGCCCGTCCCTGCGAGGCGGCCCACACGCGGATCGCGCGCGTCATGGCGATCGCGCCGCGAGTGGACACGCCGAGCCGAGTGGAGGGGTCTTCCCGCGTGGCCTCGACGAGCGCGCCAATGTAGTCCAGCACGGCGGGCTCCACGTGGTTCTCCGAGGCCAGGTCGGACATGGAGGCGACGGCGGAGGAGGAGATAACCGCGGGAATCTTCTGCGAGCGGTCGGGCCGGGCCGAGTCGGAGAGCACCTTGGTCAGGGCGGAGCGGTCCGGGTACCCCACGGAGGTCTTCATGAGGAAGCGGTCGAGCTGGGCCTCCGGGAGCCGGTAGGTGCCCGCCTGCTCCACTGGGTTCTGCGTGGCGACAACCATGAAGGGGCGGCCCGCGTCGTGGCGGACGCCGTCGACCGTCACATGCGACTCCTCCATGACCTCCAGGAGGGCGGACTGCGTCTTGGGCGAGGCGCGGTTGATCTCATCGGCCAAGACGATCGAGGAAAAGACGGGGCCGGGGTGGAAGTCCCAGGAGCCGGTCTTCTGGTCGTAGACGGTGACGCCAGTGATGTCACTGGGCAGGAGGTCGGGGGTGAACTGGATGCGCGAGTGCGTGCCCTGCACGGTGGCCGCGATGGCGCGGGCCAAGGCCGTCTTGCCGGTTCCCGGGGCGTCCTCCAGGAGGAGGTGCCCCTCGGCGAGCATCGTGGTCAGGGCGAGGCGGATGACATCCTCCTTGCCCAGGAGGGCCTGGCCGACGTTGTCGACCATCTTGCCGAAGGTCTCGGCGAACCAAGTCGCGTTCTCCTGGGTGATGGGCATGGCTGGGTTCCTGTTCGGGTCACGTGCGAGAGGAGGCTAGGGACGGGAGGGCTCCGCTGGAGCTCAGGCCCACTCCCGAGGCATCCCACGCGCCGGGCCCGTTTGTTCAGGGAGATGCGGGCCGACTCGTCAGGATGCCTCCGTTCGCGATGGATTCTCCCACACTCGTGGGCGCCGGCCGCGGCAGGAGCCGCCCCGCGAGGCCACGAATTGGACTCAATGATGAATGCCCAGGTGACACACCAGAACAACTGATGGCCGGAGTCGCATGAGCATGGCCGTGGGCCGGCCCCCTTTTCTTGGGGGCCGGCCCACGGCCATCGTCCACGCTCCAGGGCGCGGCCCGGCTCAAGCAACCGGGCCGCGCCCTGGGGGCGGTCAGAACTCCACGTCCTGGCTGTTGAAACCCGTGCGGAAGTCGTCGGAGAAATCCGCGCGGAAGTCGCCACCGAAGGAGAAGTCGTCCAGCGCGACGCTCTCCCCCACGCCGAACATGTCCTCGGAGAAGCCGGTGCGGGAGAAGACCTCCGCCTTCGTCTCCTCGGTGGGCTCCACCTCGATGTCCGAGTAGCGGGCCAGGCCCGTGCCGGCGGGGATGAGCTTACCCAGGATGACGTTCTCCTTCAGGCCCACCAGCGGATCCGACTTGCCGTTCATGGCGGCCTCGGTGAGCACACGCGTGGTCTCCTGGAAGGAGGCGGCGCTCAGCCAGGAGTCCGTGGCCAGCGAGGCCTTGGTGATACCCATGAGCTCGGTGCGCCCGGAGGCGGTCTTGCCACCCTCGGCCACGACGCGGCGGTTCTCCGAGCGGTAGGTCATGACGTCCACCAGGTCGCCCTGCAGCAGCGTGGTGTCGCCCGGGTCGAGCACGGTCACGCGACGCAGCATCTGGCGCACGATGACCTCGATGTGCTTGGAGTGGATGTCCACGCCCTGGGAGCGGTAGACCTCCTGGACCTCGTCCACGAGGTGGCGCTGGGTAGCGCCGACGCTGCGCAGGCGCAGGATCTTCTTGGGGTCCACCGGGCCCTCGGTGAGCGCCTGGCCGGGCTCAAGGCGCTGGCCGTCGGCCACCAGGAGGCGGCGGCGCGAGGAGACGGGGACCACCAGGTCCTCCTCGCCGTCGTCGCGCTTGATGACCAGGCGCTTGCCGTCGGCGTCCTGCTCGATGGCCAGCGTGCCCGCGGCCTCGGCCACGACGGCCTCGCCCTTGGGCGTGCGGGCCTCGAAGAGCTCCTGCACGCGGGGAAGGCCCTGCGTGATGTCCGCGGCGCCGGCGGCGCCACCGGTGTGGAAGGTGCGCATCGTCAGCTGCGTGCCGGGCTCGCCGATGGACTGGGCGGCGATGATGCCC
Source organism: Actinomyces sp. zg296 (assembly GCF_009829695.1). Taxonomy (NCBI): domain Bacteria; kingdom Bacillati; phylum Actinomycetota; class Actinomycetes; order Actinomycetales; family Actinomycetaceae; genus Actinomyces; species Actinomyces sp. zg296. The sequence goes on along the minus strand of NZ_VWPG01000005.1, from coordinate 133,581 downwards.
ACGGCCTCGCCGATGTCCACGCGCTTGCCGGTGGCCAGGGAGCGGCCGTAGCAGGCCGCGCAGGTGCCGACGGCGGAGTCGCAGGTCAGCACGGAGCGGACCGTGACCTCCTCGATACCGGCCTCGATCGCGGCATTGGCCTCGGCGGTGCCGATGTCGGCGCCGGCGGGGATGATGACGTTGCCCTCGGCGTCGACGACGTCACGGGCGGCGGTGGTGCCGATGACCGTGGTGTCGAGGATCTCCGAGACGTCCTTGAAGCGCTCACCCTCGGCGTCCTTCCAGGTGAAGAGGCGCTTGGTGAGGCCCTTGCGGGTTCCGCAGTCGTCCTCGCGCACGATGACGTCCTGGGACACGTCCACCAGGCGGCGGGTGAGGTAGCCGGAGTCGGCGGTCCGCAGGGCGGTGTCCGCCAGGCCCTTGCGGGCGCCGTGCGTGGCGATGAAGTACTCCAGGACGCTCAGGCCCTCGCGGTAGTTCGACTTGATGGGGCGCTCGATGAGGCGCTGCTTCGGGTCCGCCACCAGGCCGCGCATGCCGGCGAGCTGGCGGATCTGGTCCCAGTTGCCTCGCGCCCCGGAGACCACCATCTGGTAGACGGTGTTGCGGTGCGGGAAGTTCTCGCGCATGGCCTCGGCGACCTCGGCCGTGGCCTTGGTCCAGATGTCGATAAGCGAGGAGTAGCGGTCCTCCTCGGTCAGTGCGCCGAGCTCGAACTGCTCCTCGATCTGGGCGGCCTCGGCCTCATGGCGGGCCAGGATCCCGGCCTTAGCCTCCGGGGAGACGACGTCGGCGAAGGCGACCGTGATGCCGGACCAGGTGGACCAGTAGAAGCCGTTCGACTTGAGCATGTCGAGGGAGGCGGCCACGTCCACGCGCGGGAAGGACTCGGCCAGGGTGTTGACGATGTTGCCCAGGGCCTTCTTGTCCACCGTGTAGTTCACGTAGGGGAAGGCCTCGGGCAGCGCCGTGTTGAACAGGGCCCGGCCCAGCGAGGTGCGCAGGGTGATCGGGTCGCCCTCGCTCCAGCCCTCGGGGGCCTGCCATCCCTCGGGGGCGACGATCCCCTCGGAGAAGCGGATGTCGCAGGTGGCGTTGACATCGAGCCTGCCGAAGTCATGCGCCATGACCGCCTCCGCGAAGGAGGAGAAGGCCGGGACAATCTCCTCGCCGTTGGCGTCCTTGGCGACCTCGACGGCCGGGTCGGGCTCCTGGGTGAGGTAGTAGGTGCCGATGATCATGTCCTGGCTGGGCATGGTGACCGGGCGGCCATCGGAGGGCTTGAGGATGTTGTTGGACGAGAGCATGAGGATGCGGGCCTCCGCGGAAGCCTCAGCGCCCAGCGGCAGGTGGACCGCCATCTGGTCGCCGTCGAAGTCCGCGTTGAAGGCGCCGCACACGAGCGGGTGCAACTGGATGGCCTTGCCCTCGATGAGCTGGGGCTCGAAGGCCTGGATGCCCAGGCGGTGGAGGGTGGGGGCACGGTTGAGCAGCACGGGGTGCTCGCGGATCACCTCGGCCAGGACGTCCCAGACCTTCGGGTTGGCGCGCTCCACCATCCGCTTGGCGGCCTTGACGTTCTGGGCCTCCTTGAGCTCGACGAGCCGCTTCATCACGAAGGGCTTGAACAACTCCAGGGCCATCTGGCTGGGCAGGCCGCACTGGTGGAGCTTGAGCTGGGGGCCCACCACGATGACGGAGCGGCCCGAGTAGTCCACGCGCTTGCCCAGGAGGTTCTGGCGGAAGCGGCCCTGCTTGCCCTTGAGCATGTCGGACAGGGACTTCAGCGGACGGTTGCCCACGCCGGAGACGGGGCGGCCGCGGCGGCCGTTGTCGAAGAGGGCGTCTACGGCGTCCTGGAGCATGCGCTTCTCGTTGTTGACGATGATCGTCGGGGCGCCCAGGTCCATGAGCCGCTTGAGGCGGTTGTTGCGGTTGATGACGCGGCGGTAGAGGTCGTTGAGGTCGGAAGTAGCGAAGCGGCCGCCGTCGAGCTGCACCATGGGGCGCAGGTCCGGCGGGATGACCGGGATGTTGTCCAGGACCATCGACTCCGGCTTGGTGCCGGTCATGCGGAAGGCGTTGATGACCTTCAGGCGCTTGATGGCGCGGGTCTTGCGCTGCCCGGCGCCGGAGGCGACCACCTCGGACAGGGCCTCGGCCTCGGCCTCCAGGTCGAAGCCGCGCAGGCGGTCCTGGATGGCCTGGGCGCCCATGGCCCCCTTGAAGTAGATGCCGTAGTCCGCCTGCATGTCGCGGTAGAGGACCTCGTCACCCTCCAGGTCCCCGACCTTGAGGCCCACGAAGCGGTCCCAGACCTTGTCCATGTGCTCCAGCGTCCGCTGGTTCTTGCGGCGCATGGCGCCCATCTCGCGCTCGGCGGTCTTGCGGAGCTTGTCGCGCTGGGAGGCCTCGGCGCCCTCCGCCTCGGCGGCGGCCAGGTCCTCCTCCAGGCGGCGCTGGCGGGCCTCGATGTCGGCCTCGCCGGCCTGCTCGACGTGCTTCTTCTTCACCTCGAACTCGGAGCGCAGGGAGGGAAGGTCGTCGTGGCGGCCCTCCTCATCGACCTCGGTGACCATGTAGGCCGCGAAGTAGATGACCTTCTCCAGATCCTTGGGGGCGAGGTTGAGCAGGTACCCCAGGCGCGAGGGCACGCCCTTGAAGTACCAGATGTGGGTGACGGGGGCGGCCAGCTTGATGTGGGCCATCCGCTCGCGGCGCACCTTGGAGCGGGTGACCTCCACGCCGCAGCGCTCGCAGACGATGCCCTTGTAGCGCACGCGCTTGTACTTGCCGCAGGCGCACTCCCAGTCCCGGGTGGGGCCGAAGATCTGCTCACCGAACAGGCCGTCCTTCTCCGGCTTGAGCGTGCGGTAGTTGATGGTCTCGGGCTTCTTGACCTCACCGTGCGACCAGGACTTGATGTCCTCCGCGGTGGCCAGTCCGAGCTGGATGCGATCGAAGACGTTGGCGTCGAGCACAGTTCCTACTTCCGATGGGTCAGATCTCGTCGATGGTGGAGGCCATGGCCCCGCCCGGGCGGCGGCCCAGGTCGAAGCCGAGCTCCTCGGAGGCACGGCGGCCGTCGTCGTCGGTGTCGTCCAGGCCGATGACATTGCCCTCGGCGTCCAGTGCCTCGACGTTCAGGCACAGGGACTGCATCTCCTTCATGAGCACCTTGAAGGACTCGGGGATGCCGGGCTCGGGGATGTCCTCGCCCTTGACGATCGCCTCGTAGACCTTGACCCGGCCCACGACGTCGTCAGACTTGACGGTGAGCAACTCCTGGAGGGCGTGGGCGGCGCCGTACGCCTCCATGGCCCACACCTCCATCTCGCCGAAGCGCTGACCACCGAACTGGGCCTTACCGCCCAGCGGCTGCTGCGTGATCATCGAGTACGGGCCCGTGGAGCGGGCGTGGATCTTGTCATCCACGAGGTGGTGGAGCTTGAGGATGTACATGTAGCCGACCGAGACCGGGTACGGGAAGGGCTCGCCGGAGCGGCCGTCGAAGAGCCGGGCCTTGCCATTGGGGGCGACGAGCTGCTTGCCGTCGGCGCCCGGGATGGTGGAGTCCAGCAGGCCCATGAGCTCGTCATCGCGCACGCCGTCGAAGACCGGAGTGGCCACGGGGGTGCGCGGCTCGGCGGTCACGCCGTTGTCCGGCAGCCGCAGGGCCCACTCCTCCCCTGCCTCGCGGGCCGCCGTGGCGTCCCATCCGCGGGAGGCCACCCAGCCCAGGTGGAGTTCGAGGACCTGGCCGATGTTCATGCGGCTGGGCACGCCCAGGGGGTTGAGGATGACGTCCACGGGGGTGCCGTCAGCGAGGAAGGGCATGTCCTCCACGGGGAGGATCTTGGAGATGACGCCCTTGTTGCCGTGGCGGCCCGAGAGCTTGTCGCCCACCGTGATCTTGCGGCGCTGGGCGATGTAGACGCGCACCATGCGGTTGACGCCGGCGGGCAACTCGGCGTCCTCGCTGGCGGCGTCGAACTCGCGAACGCCGGTGACGATGCCGTACTCGCCGTGGGGGACGCGCAGGGAGGTGTCGCGCACCTCGCGGGCCTTCTCACCGAAGATGGCGCGCAGGAGGCGCTCCTCACTGGTCAGTTCGGTCTCCCCCTTGGGGGTGACCTTGCCGACGAGGATGTCACCGCTGCGGACCTCGGCGCCGATGCGGATGATGCCGCGCTCATCGAGGTTGGCCAGGGTCTCCTCGGAGACGTTGGGGATGTCCCGGGTGATCTCCTCGGCGCCCAGCTTGGTGTCGCGGGCGTCGACCTCGTGCTCCTCGATGTGGATGGAGGTCAGGATGTCCTCGGAGACGACCCGCTGGGACAGGATGATGGCGTCCTCGAAGTTGAGGCCCTCCCAGGTCATGAAGGCCACCAGGAGGTTCTGCCCCAGGGCGAGGTCGCCCTCGGCGGTGGCGGGGCCGTCGGCCAGGACGGTGCCCTCCTCCACGCGCTCGCCCTCGGTGGCCACGACGCGCTGGTTGTAGCAGTTGCCCTGGTTGGAGCGCAGGAACTTGGCGACCTTGTAGACCGTCTCGGAGCCGTCGTCGTTGGCCACGCGCACGAAGTCCGCGCAGACCTCGGTGACCACGCCCGCCTTGGAGGCCACGAGGACATCCCCGGCGTCGACGGCGGTACGGCGCTCCATGCCCGTGCCCACGAGGGGGGCGTCAGGGCGGATGAGCGGCACGGCCTGGCGCTGCATGTTGGCGCCCATGAGGGCGCGGTTGGCGTCGTCGTGCTCCAGGAAGGGGATGAGCGAGGTGCCCACGGAGACCATCTGGCGGGCGGAAATGTCCATGAGGTCCACCTGGTCCGCGGGGACCAGGGCGGGCTCGCCGCCGGTGACGCGGCACAGGACGTGATCCTCGGCGAAGCGCCCCTCCTCGGTGAGCTCCACGTTGGCCTGGGCGATGACGTGGCGGTCCTCGTCGTCGGCGGTCAGGTAGTGGGTCTCATCGGTGACCAGGCCGTCCTTGACCACGCGGTACGGGGTCTCGATGAAGCCGAAGGGGTTGATGCGGGCGAAGGTCGCCAGTGAGCCGATCAGGCCGATGTTCGGGCCCTCGGGGGACTCGATGGGGCACATGCGCCCGTAGTGCGAGGTGTGGACGTCACGGACCTCCATGGAGGCGCGCTCGCGGGACAGGCCCCCGGGGCCGAGGGCGGACAGGCGGCGCTTGTGCGTCATGCCGGCCAGGGGATTGTTCTGGTCCATGAACTGGCTCAGCTGGGAGGTGCCGAAGAACTCCTTGATCGCGGCCGTCACGGGCCGGATGTTGATGAGGGTGTTCGGCGTGATGGCCTCGACGTCCTGGGTGGTCATGCGCTCGCGCACCTGGCGCTCCATGCGGCTCATGCCGGTGCGCACCTGCGCCTGGATGAGCTCCCCGACGGCGCGGATGCGGCGGTTGCCGAGGTGGTCGATGTCGTCGTACTCCACCGGCATGTCCACGATCTCGCCACCGCGCAGCCCCTCGATCGTCTCGGCGCCGGCGTGCAGGGCGAGCAGATACTTGATCGCGGCGGTGAGGTCCTCGATGCGCAGCACCGAGTCGGTCAGGTCCGCGTCCAGGCCCAGTTTCTTGTTGATCTTGTAGCGGCCGACCTTGGCCAGGTCGTAGCGCTTGGGGTTGAAGTAGAAGTTCTCGATGAGGGTGCGGCCGGCCTCGACGCTCGGCGGCTCGCCCGGGCGGATCTTCTTGTAGATGTCCAGTAGGGCCTCGTCCTGGGTCGTGATCTTGCGGTCCTCGTCCAGGGCGACGGTCAGCGCGGGGTAGTCGGCGAACTCCTTGCGGATCTCCGCCTCGTCCATGCCCAGGGCGAGCAGGAAGACGGTGATGTCCTGCTTGCGCTTGCGGTCGATGCGCACGGCGACGCGGTCCGACTTGTCGATCTCGAACTCGAGCCAGGCGCCGCGCGAGGGGATGAACTTGACGTTGTAGACGTACTTGTCAGTGGTCTTCTCGGTGGTGCGCTCGAAGTAGACCCCCGGGGAGCGCACGAGCTGGGAGACGACGACGCGCTCGGAGCCGTTGACGATGAAGGTGCCCTTGTCCGTCATGAGGGGGAAGTCGCCCATGAAGACGGTCTGAGACTTGATCTCGCCGGTGGAGAAGTTCTCGAAGTCGGCCACCACGTACAGGGGGGCGGAGTAGGTGAGGTCCTTCTCCTGGCACTCCTCGGCGGTGTACTTGGGCTCCTCAAAGCGGTGGTCGTGGAACGACAGCGCCATGGTCTCGCCGAAGTCCTCGATCGGGGAGATCTCGTCGAAGATCTCCTCCAGGCCCGAGGTCTCGGGCAGAGAGCCGGGGCGGGCGGCGTTGGCGGCGTTGACGCGGGCGCGCCACTTCTCGTTGCCGACGAGCCAGTCGAAGGACTCGGTCTGCAGGGCGAGGAGGTTGGGAGCCTGCATGGGCTCGGGGATCTTCGCGAAGTTGATGCGCCGTGACGCGGTGCGCGCGGCGATGTCAGCGGCAGTGGGTGCAGAGGTGCGCGAGGCAGCCAAGTGGGGATCCTTCCCTCAGTCCGGGGATCACTCTCGCATCCGACGGCGTGGCCGGCACCGACTTTCCTCTGGAACGGCGATGATCATGGCAGGCTCTGACCGCGCCGTCCGAGGGGGCCATCGAGGACAGCACGCATACTGGACGCAAAGCGCTAGCGTACACGGCGGGTTTTGCACCTTCCACATCGGAACAGGACTCGGTCTTGCGATTCCCGCCACAGTCGCGCATACTGCCCCACCGCGAGGGCGGGTTCTCCGCGCGCTGGCGGGGGTTGGGGCGGTGCTGGGGGCGGCGTCGGGGCGCGGGCGCTGTGGCGCGGGCAGGGCGCGGGCGGCGGCAGGGATGGGGAGCCACCAGATCCACGTCACCCGCACCCTGCCCAACAGCCCGGGCACGCCAGGCGGCGGCCGCGAGAAGCCACACCGGACCTCCCGCCATCCAGGGCATCACCCGGCCATCCCAAGCACCGCCCAACCGTTACAAGCACCACCAGACCATCGACAGCAGCGCTCCCCGCAATGCCTTCAACACCCCAGCACCGCCCACAACGGCCCAACGACGCCCACAACGACCCCACCATGCCGAGATCGGAGCAGACAAGGCATCCCCCAGCAGCCCGTGCGCACCAGGCGGCGGCCGCGAGAAGCCACACCGGACCTCCCGCCATCCAGGGCATCACCCGGCCATCCCAAGCACCGCCCAACCGTTACGAGCACCACCAGACCATCGACAGCAGCGCTCCCCGCGATGCCTTCAACACCCCAACGCCGCCCACAACGGCCCACCGACGCCCACAACGACCCACCGACGCTCACAACGACCCCACCATGCCGAGATCGAGTCAGACAAGGCCCCCCCCCAGCACGCAGGGAGCGCCAGGCGGCGGCCACGAGAAGCCACACCGGACCTCCCGCCATCCAGAGCATCACCCGGCCATCCCAAGCACCGCCCAACCCTTACAAGCACCACCAGACCATCGACAGCAGCGCTCCCCGCGATGCCTTCAACACCCCAGCACCGCCCACAACGACCCCACGACGCTCACAACGAACCCACCATGCCGAGATCGACTCAGACAAGGCATCCCCCAGCAGCCCAGGCGCGCGCGGCGGCAGTGTCCTCCGCAGACTCAGAACCACCCCGGATCCTCAGCAGCCCGAGCGCGCCAGACGGCGGCCCGGGAGCCCCAGGCAGCGGCCCGGACGCGCGCGGCGGCGACGTGACCGGCCAGGCCAGCAGCCCGGGCACGCCAGACGGCAGCCCGAGCGCGCCAAACAGCAGCGGTTAAGAGACTCCGCCCGCGCTCGCGGGCCCGCGGCCCGGGAACCACAAGCGACGCCATGCGACTCCACGCACGCCTCTTCACAACGGCCCACCCGGTTCGGCTCGAACCCGGTCATCCTGTTCCCATGCCCACCACGTTCGGCCTCGAGATCGCCCTCCCCACGGTCATCCCCAGCACTCGCCGCGACGCGCCTCCGCCCGGGTCGATTCCGGTATCCAGGGGCCAGCACCTCCTGACACGCGCGCTGCCCACCGTCTGGGAGCAGATGCGAGAGGTGAGCCTGGCCAGAGTCCTCGCCGTCATGCGCAATTCGCCCGCGCGGACCGTGCTCACGCATGAGTCCGCCGCGCTACTGCATGGCGCTTGGATGGTGGCTCGCGAGCCGGATGTCCACACGATCTGCTCGGCGTCGGGAAGCAACCGCACCCTCATGCTCCCCCGGGTGGCCTACACGGGCGGGCGGGTGCGGGCCGCCGGCACCCGCGGCGCCGATGGGGAGGGGCGCCAGGCGCGCGTGCGGCGCCATCGGATGAGGGTCGAGCCCGGGCAGGTCGTCGTCGCCCATGGGCTGAGGGTCACCTCGATCCCTCGGACCATCGCCGATTGCCTCCTGGATCTCGATGGGCTCGCCGCCTTCGTCGTCGGCGACTCGCTCATGAGGGTGGCAGTGCGCCCGGACCGGTTCGTCTCCGAGCGGGATCCGGCCAGTCTGCGGGCTTTGCGCGCTGAGGTGCGCGCCATCCTGGTCAGTTGCGGGCGACGTCGGCGCAAGCGGCGGGCTCTGCGCATGCTGGAGCTCCTCAGCCCCTACGCCGAATCACCGGGCGAGAGCCGGCTGCGCTACCTGCTCCTCAAGGAGGGAGTGCCGGTGCCCGTGGTGCAGGCGGGCTTCGTGGTGGAGGGGAGGACGTACTTTGCGGACTTCGGCTGGCCCATGGCGCGCGTCGGCGAGGAGTACGACGGCGAGGGCAAGTACGCCGCTCCCGGAGCCGTCTTCGGGGAGCGACGGCGCGAGCGCAAGGCGGCGCGGGCAGGGTGGAGGCTGGTGCGGGCGACCTCGGCGCAGTTGCGCGATCCCCGCGCCCTGCTGGCCGATCTGCTGCGCGCCCTTCCCGACGACGCCGTCTTCCCCCTCGCCCCGCGCCCGTGGCTGGCATGACGCCGGCGGCAAGCACGGGGAGAAGCCCCGATCGCCCCCACTCGCGCGGGCCAGGTGATCCTGTCGTCCTGGCGGAGGATGGTCGTCAAGCCGTCAGAGAGGACCGCGCCCCGTGACTCCCGGCGTCAAAGAGCCGCGAACGGCCACGCCATGAAGGAGCCCAGGATCAGGTACGGGCCGTAGGCCATGGGGTCCTTGCGGCTGGCGCGCCGGGAGATGAGAAGCACGAGCGCCGCCACCCCGCCGACCATGACCCCGACCCACAGACCGAGCACGAGCACCGACACCCCGTACCACCCCAGCCACAGGCCGATGACGGCGCAGAGCTTGACATCACCGAGCCCGAGCCCAGTTGGCGCCAGAGCGACCAGAAGGCTGATCGCCCCCGCCACCAGCGCGCACAGCACCGCCCGCAGGGCGTCATGAGCCAGCGCGGGCCTGGCCGCGACAGCGACGACGCCGCACGCCATGAGCCACGCCGAGGCAGAGCCAAGAAGCCGGTTGGGCAGGATATGGGCCACGGCGTCAGCACTGGCCGCGACACCCAGCAGCGCCAGCACCGGCAGAGCCGTCACCGTCGGGCCCTGAGCACCCGTGCGAGCGCCCCACCACGCCGCACCGCCACAAACGGCCAACGCGAGCACGGCTTGCGGCAACCACCCCAGGATCCAGGCGCGCCGCACCACAGGGCGCCACCGCGCTTCAGCGCCCACCTCCTCCACCCCCATGCCGGCGGCGCTCCGCTGAGCCGGCGACGGCTCAGACGGCTCAGAGGGCTGAGCGGGCTGAGACGGCTCAGGACGGGCACCGAGCCGCGATTCCCCAGGCGGGGCACCGCCCCCAGACGGCTCAGGACGGGCCAGCCCGTGGATATATCTCCTGGTCCATCGCGCGACAGGACCCGCCGCCAATCCCACAGCGGCAACAGTCTCAGCAGCGAGGAGCCAGTCCATACCGCGCATCATGCCCGCCCCTCCCCCCTCACGGGGAAGACCGCTCCGAGTTCAAGATCAGCGCGACCGACGACGCCCGCCCCGCCCCCGCCGGCGGGCCCCATCACGGCCACCCACTCGCGCCCCCCACTCCTGCCCGCCCGCCTCACTGACTTCCCCGTGGAGTCGCCGTAGAGTCTGCCCCGTGCATGACGAGCCGACCGACGCCCCCGCCTGGGCCGCGCCGCGCGCCCTGGGGCCGCTCAACGCCGTCGTGGAGCTGCCGGGCTCGAAGTCGCTGACCGCGCGGGAGCTCGTGCTGGCGGCCACCGCAGCCGGGCCCAGCACGCTGGCCGGCGTCCTGCGCGCCCGCGACACCGATCTCATGATCGCCGCCCTAACCACCCTGGGCGCGCGCTTCGAGGAGGACGGCTCCCCCACGCGCCTGCGCGTCACCCCCGCGCCGATCCCGTTCCCCGTCAGCCGGTCCGAGCGCCCAACGGCCGACGCGACCGCCAGCGCCCCCGCGCGCATCGACTGCGGTCTGGCGGGCACCGTCATGCGCTTCATCCCGCCACTGGCCGCGCTCGCCGACGCCCCCCTCCTCCTCGACGGCGACGACGCCGCCCGGTCCCGCCCGCTCGGACCCCTGCTCGACGCCGTCTCCGCCCTCGGGGCGCGCGTCGACTACCTGGCCGCACCCGGCTTCCTCCCCGTCCTCATCACCCCGGGGGCCCCGGCAGGCGCGGGGGCGGCCAACGCCCCGGCCAACGCCGTGGCCGGCGCGGGGGCTGGTAACGCCGTGGCCGGCGCGGGGGCGGCCAACGCGAGGGCGGGCGCGGGGACCGGACCCCGGGGCCTCGCCATCGACTCGACCGCCTCCTCCCAGTTCCTCTCCGCACTCCTGCTCGCCGCCCCCCTGCTGCCCGGCGGCGCGCGGATCACCCCGACGGGGCGCGTGCCCTCCCTGCCGCATGTGGCCATGACCGTGGCCTCGCTGCGGGAACGGGGGGTGAGCGTCGAGGAGCCCGCCGCGGGAGCTCCCGAGGGCGAGCGCGCCTGGGCGGTGGCGCCCGGCCGGCCCGCGGGCGCCAGCACCACCATCGAGCCGGATCTGTCCAACGCCGGCCCCTTCCTCGCCGCCGCGCTCGTGGCGGGCGGGACCGTCAGCGTGCCCCACTGGCCCGCCTCCACATCCCAGGCCGGCGACGCCTGGCGGGGCCTCCTGCCGCAGCTCGGCGGAACCATCCGGCTCATCCAGGAGTCGGACGGCGCCCCCGCCCTCCAGGCCACGGGCACCGGCGCGCTGGCGGGCATCGACGCCGACCTGTCCGCCGTCGGCGAGCTCGCGCCCACCGTCGCCGCCCTGGCTGTCCTGGCTTCCGCCCAGGGGCGCACCTCCCGGCTGAGGGGCATCGCGCACCTGCGCGGGCATGAGACGGACCGGCTCGCCGCGATCGTCGCCGAGGCCCGCAGGCTCGGCGCCCCGGCCCGCGAGACCGCGGACGGCATCGAGGTCGGGGCCCTGGCCGCCGGAACCCGGCTGCGCCCGGCCCTGCTCCGCTCCTACGCGGATCACCGCATGGCGGCCTTCGCGGCGATCATCGGGCTGGCCGTCCCCGGGGTGCGGCTCGACGACGTCGCCTGCACTTCCAAGACCCTCCCGGGCTTCACCGGGCTGTGGGGGCGGATGCTCGCCAGCGCCTCACCGGCCGCCCCCGGGCGGGAGGCCCGCTGATGGCCCGCCGCGACACCGGCACCGACGACCCCCGCGTCCACGTGCGCCCGGGACGGGGATCGCGGCCGCGCACCAAGCAGCGCCCGGCCCATGCCGACGCCGCCGAGGGCATGGTCACCCGCATCGACCGGGGCCACTACCGCATCCGCCTGGCCGACCCCTCCCCCACGCTCGACGCCACGGGCGACATCACCGCCATGAAGGCCCGCGAGCTCGGGCGGGGGAAGATCGTCGTCGGGGACCGCGTGGCCGTCGTCGGGGACCTCAGTGGCCGCGATGGCACCCTCGCCCGCCTGGTGCGTATCGAGGAGCGCCGCGCGCTCCTGCGCCGCAGCGCCGAGGACGGCGACGCCGCCGGCACCGAGCGCCCGGTCGTCGCCAACGCGGACATGCTCGTCATCGTCACCGCCGTGGCCGACCCCGAGCCGCGCCCCCGCATGATCGACCGCTACCTCGTGGCGGCCTACGACGCCGGCATGGAGCCTCTTCTCGTCCTGACGAAATCCGACCTCGCCGACGCCGCGGCGCTGCTCGCCCTCTACGAGCCCCTCGGCGTGCGCTCCCTGCCCACCCGCCTCGACGCGGCCTCGCGCGCCGAGGCCTCCCGCGCCGGAGAGGGCGTGGACGCCGTGCGCGCGGCCATCGAGGGGCGGACCGCCGTGTTCGTCGGCCACTCGGGCGTCGGCAAATCCACCCTCATCAACGCCCTCGTGCCCGGGGCCGACCGCGCCACCGGGCACGTCAACGAGGTCACCGGCCGGGGCCGGCACACATCCACGAGCCTCCAGGCCCTCGAACTGCCCGGCGGCGGCTGGGTGATCGACACCCCCGGGGTGCGCTCCTTCGGCGTATCGCATGTCTCCAGCGCCGACGTCCTGCGCGGCTTCCCCGACCTGGCCGCCGTGGCCGAGGACTGCCCCCGCGGCTGCACCCACGAGGCCGGTGTCATCGACTGCGCCCTCGACGACTGGGCCGCCGGGCGCGAACCCTGGGGGGCCGACGACGGCGGGGCTCGGACGCATGGGGCGGCTCAGCATGGGGCCGGGCCGGGGACGCGCCCGGCCAGGGTCGACTCCTTCCGCCGCCTCCTGGCCCCCTCCCGCCTGGCCGAGGACCCCACCAGACCGGCGCCGAGATGAGCGCTGAGGCGATCGCGGCGATCCCCTCCCCCGGCGTCGGGCCCTCCCGGCGATCGACGGCCCTCCGCCCCGGCCAACGGAGATGACCCGGGCGCGGGTGACCTTCGACGCTGTCCTACGGCCCGCGGCGCGCATAGGCTCATCTCATGCCCGACTCGCCAGCGGCACCAGCCGCTCCTCACACAACGGCGGAGGCCCTGCCCCGGCCCACCTGGTCGGACCTGTCGGCCCGGGCGGACCTCACCGTGGCGCGGCGCCGAGTCCTCGAGCTCGTCGAGGCCTCCACCGTCCCGCTGACCGCCGCCGAGCTGGCCGACCGGCTCGCCCTCCACCACAACACGGTCCGCGAGCACCTCGACGCCCTCGTGGAGGCGGGCTTCGTGACGGCGTCGACGCGCCCCACGGGCAGGAGGGGGCGCCCCGCGCTGCTGTACACAGCGGTCTCCCCCGACCCGATGATCGTCATCGACTCCTACCTGACCCTCCTCGACGCGACCGTCGAGACCTTCGGCACCGGCCACGAGGCCCATGAGATCGCCCTGCGCATCGGGCGCCGCTGGGCCGAACTGAGCCCAGCGCCGGCCGCCGCCGAGCCCCTCCCCGAGAGCGCCAGCGACATGGACCGCCTCGCCGCCCTCCTCCCCGCCCTCGCCCTCATGGGATTCGCCCCGCGGATCGACGGCGAGAAGGTCGTCCTCAAGGCCTGCCCTCTCGTCACCCGATCCCGCGCCCCCCACCCGCTGGTCTGCGCGATGCACGAGGGATTCCTCAACGCCATCGCCCAGCGGCAGGGCCTGCTGCCAGCAGCGCCCGAGGGGGCGCCGGACCACGGCGAGCGCCCCCTGCTCGCGATCCACCCCCTGCTGGACGACGGCTGCCACGCCCGTTTCGAGGACTGATTCCCCGGGGCCCTCGGGCCTGGGCGGCCCTCAGCGAGACGGGGCGGGAATGGCCCGAGCCGTCGTCTACTCGCTGGCCTTGAGGATCGCCATGGCGCCCTTCTCCATGTCCGCGAAGGCGTGCGTCACCACCGCGTAGCTGCCGACCGCCGGGACCACGGCCTCCACGAAGCCGCCCTGCGCGGGCTGGAGGCCGAGCGCCTGCGAGCCGCCCCTCCAGGAGCGGCCGACGCCGTCGGGGCCGCCCAGCTGGTAGGCCCCCTCGAAGAACACCGTGTCGAACTGGAGGCCCACCACGTGGAAGGAGGTGGGCAGGGAGGGGCCCGCGTCCATCACCCAGAAGCGCACCCGCTCCCCCGGCCGGGCCTGAAGGGGCTGGAGGGCGTACTGGAAGGCCGCCCCGTTGAAGCACATGAGGTCCGGGGCCTTGGCCGCCACCTTGTCGGCGTCGGTGACGCCTCCCTCGGGCCCCAAGTAGATCTCGGACTGGATGAGGACGTACTCGCGGTCCACGCCCGCCAGCCCATCGGGATCGACGATGACGGCGCCGTGCATCCCGGAGGCCAGGTGGACGCTCATGGGCGCCGTCGAGCAGTGGTAGAGCCAGATGCCGGCGTGCTCGGCGGTGAAGGAGTAGACGAGCGACTCCCCGGGGTTGATGGAGCGCATGACCGCGTCCGGGGAGACGATCCCGGCGTGGAAGTCGATGGAATGGCTCATGGAGCCGTTGTTGACCAGCGTGATCTCGAAGGTGTCCCCCACCTTCCCGCGCAGGACGGGGCCGGGCGCGGTGCCGTTGAAGGTCCAGCGGGTCTGGGTGACGCCCGCGCCCACGTAGACGCTGGGCACCTCGGTGACGGTGAGGGTGTGCTGGTGAACGGTGCCCGCGGGCGCGGGGGCGAGGGCGGCGTCGAAAGGCGTGAAGCCCTCCGGCAGGGGCGCCTCGCGGTTCGGGGTGGCGCTCGGGCCGTCTGCCGCCGCGCCGTGCCCGCCGTGCCCGCCGTGGCCGCCGTGCCCGGTGGCCGCCTGGCTCGGCTGGGCCGCGCCCGTCGCCCGCCCGTCAGCGGTGATGCGCAGGACCATGCCCTGGGCGCGGTGCCCGGCGATGGAGCACCAGCCCTCGACGGGCCCGGTGATGACCCCGGCGTCGAGCCGCGCGCTGGCGCCCGCCGCGACGCGCCCGGTGGTGGCGCCTCCGGCCAGGACGAGGTCGTGGACCTGGTCGCCGGTGTTCTCCAGGGTGATGACGAGCCGGTCCCCGCTGGCGACGTCGATCGTGTCGGGCACGAAGCGCATTCCCTTCACGGTGACCGTGGCCTCAGTGGTGCGGCCGCTCCCGGTGGCGCCGCCCTGGGAGGCGCCGTTCCACGCGTGGATCGCCGTGCCGACGACGGCGGCGGCGCCCGCGGTGGCCACGCCGAGGATCGCCCCGCGCCGGTCGAGGGCGCGGGCGGGAAGGGCGCCCGCGGCCCTGGAGGAGCCCGGCGCGCCGGTGGCGGTCGGCGCGCCGGGGGCGCTAGGGGTTCCAGGGGCACCGGTGGCGCCGGGGGCGCTCGGCTTGTCAGGGACGTCGGTCATGGTGCTCTCCAGTGGTGGGGGCGCCCGCGGGCGCGGGTCGGGAGGGGACGGGCTGGGCATGGCTGGTCCGATGGGGGCCGCGGGCCGGATCACCGGCGCCGCGGGGCCGCCGCTCGAGCGCGCAGCGCGCCATACCCACGGGCACGGCGGCCGCGAGCGCGCCCGCCAGCAGGGCCCCGGCCAGGCGCACCGGCGTCGTCAGGACAGGGGCGAGGGCGATGAGCAGCCCCGCATTGGCGGCGGTGACGCGGTAGGAGGCGGCGCGGTCGAGGATCGCGTTGGTGGCGCGCGTGGCGGCGGGACCCCCGCCGAGCATGACGGGAGTGAGATAGGACAGTGCCCCGATCAGCACCTGGAGGGCGAAGCCCGCGGCCAGCGGGAGGCGCAGCCCGTGGATCGCCTGGCGCATGGCGGCGGCCTGGGCGGCCGCGTCGGCGCCTCCCGCGCCGTCGGCCAGGGCGCCCACGATCCCCCTGCCGAGCAGGACGACGCCGGCGATGAACCAGCAGACCGCGGCCGCCGTCGAGGCGGTGGCGTAGGAGTTGGGGGGCACGCGCCGGGCGGTGCGCAGCGCGGGGCCGAGGACGCTCGCGGCGCCCAGCAGGTAGATCGGCACCCCGAGCGCCCCGAGCGGCGCCCACGCGCCGGCGGCGGCGGACAGCGCGGTCCCCACCACGAGGACCGGCAGCCCCCGGGCCGCCCGGCGCGGGGCGTCGGGCTCCATGCGGGTGCGCAGCATCGTGGGCCATAGGACGGTGAGGGTGCCCAGCACGGTGATGCCCACGAAGCCCAGGAGCATCGTCGTCGTGTGAGCGATGTAGAGGGCGTCGACCAGGCGCGGGCCGACCGCTCCGCCCGTGCTGCCGCCCCCGCCGTGCTCCCCCGCCCAGTTGGTGAGCCAGCCGAGGAGGGCGCCCGTGGCCAAGGCGACGAGGGCGACGGCGTAGTGGAGGGCGAGCGCCCCCATCCGAGGCGCGACCGCGCGGCGGCGCTGGACGAGGATCGCCGCCACGCCCAGCAGGGCCTGGGCGATGACCACCGCGGCACCGGCCAGGGCGAGCCGGTCCAGGCCCGCGGTGATGCCGGTGAGCACGGCGATCGCGCCGAGGCCGTGGGCGGCGAGCCGGGCGTCGAGGAGCGCGGCGCCGCCCCAGGCGGGCCGGTGAAGGAGGGTGTCGGCGAAATGGGCCGACCAGGTGGTGATCGCCGAGCCGATGCCGCCCAGCAGCAGGATGTGCAGGGGCAGCCACGCCCCCCAGGTGGCCAGCGGGCCGGCGAGGACGCCCACCGTCACCGCGCCCGCGGCGACGAGCCAGGCCAGGACGACGCCATTGCGGCGCGTCTGGGCGGCGCGCCTGCCCCCGCCCCCGGATCCGCCCGCGCCCCCGGGGCGTCGGGGCGGCCCACCGGGAGCACGGCCGGAGGGGCCGGGCATGGGGGTCGGCGGCATCATGGGCGGCTCCCGATCCTGCCCGAGGACACCGCCCGGGTGACGGCGATGAGCATGAAGGCGAGAATCCCGACGATGCCGACCACTCCGCCAGCCTGCCAGGGGCGCAGGGCCCCGGCCGCGAGCGCGCCCACCCGCAGCGCCAGGCCGCCGTGGAGGAGCGCGAAGGGCACCCACATGAGGGGGTGGTGAGGCAGCTTGCGATGGACGATCGCGGGGATGATCGTGGGGGCGTGGGCCAGGATCATGGAGAAGGCGAAGCCCAGGCCGAGGCTGTGGATGATGATCTCGTAGGCGTTTCCCTCCAGGCCCCGTGCGGTCCAGACCGCCCCGGCGACCGCGAGCCAGAGGTAGCCGGCGAGCATGGAGGCCGCCGCGAAGCGCACGGCGCCGGCGGCGCGTCCCCGGGAGCGGATCGTGCGGCGCGCGACGTCGTAGTAGGCCATGGTGACGGCCAGGCCCAGGAGCGCGGGGCCGATGATGATCGTGGCCCTGTCCCCGGTGGGGTGGAGGCAGGCCCCCAGCAGCGCGGTGGCGGATAGTCCCGCCACGACCGCCTCGACGGCGCCGTCGAGGAAGGCGACGCGGGCGAGCTCGAGGCGCTCACCGACGATCGTGAGCGTGGGCAGGAGGAGCCACAGGGGGACGCAGTCCTCGATGGGGGCCCCCGCGATCCACAGCAGGATCCCGAGGATGAGGGCGATGGCGCCCAGGGCCTCGACGTCGCCGGCCACCGAGGGGGCGCGGCGGTGGACTGCGATGTAGATGGCGCCCAGGGCCAGCGCCCCGACGAGCGTGATCAAGCGGCCGACTCCCTGCGGCGCGCCGGCCGGGCCCAGGAGCGCCCCGAGGGCCAGCCCGGCGGGGGCGAGGAAAGCCCAGGCGGCCCGCGCGGCCACGGCCCGCTCCAGGGAGATGACCGTGCCGAGGAAGCCCACGAGCATGAGGGGGCCGTGGAGGGGGGCGAGGGATCCTGGGGCGGGCCCCGCGTCGATGACCGGCGCGGAAAGGCCGAGCCGCAGCAGAGCGGCCTCAAGGCCGGTGAGCAGGCAGGCTCCGGCCATGGCCAGGGCGAGGAACCGGGGCGCGAGCCTGGCAGGCCGAGGCCCCCCGGCTCCCCGGCTCTCGCCCGTGGAGCCGCCCTGCTCGCCCCGGCCCAGCGTTTTAATCACAAGGCGTACCGTATTAAAGTCGTACTGAGGCGAGCAACGCCCGCGGCAGCGGTCCTGCTCACCCGGCGGCCCCGGCCGCCGCGCGACAGCCATTC
The DNA here is from genome assembly GCF_009829695.1 of Actinomyces sp. zg296. Classification (NCBI taxonomy): domain Bacteria; kingdom Bacillati; phylum Actinomycetota; class Actinomycetes; order Actinomycetales; family Actinomycetaceae; genus Actinomyces; species Actinomyces sp. zg296. The sequence goes on along the minus strand of NZ_VWPG01000005.1, from coordinate 115,611 downwards.
GCCAGCCGGACGGCCCCCTCGGGCCCTCCAGCCCACCCCACGTCAAGGAGCACCAGATGAGCGAGAACCCGAACCTCCTGCCGATCGAGGAGAAGAAGTCCGGCGGCTGTGGATGCGGCTGCGCGCCCAGCGACGAGCGCCTCTCCCTCGACGCCCGCGTGATCCCCCACCGCCTGCGCCACGCCGCCGTCCTGGGGGCCGCGTCGAGCCTGACGGTCGGCGAGTCCTTCGACCTCCTCGCCCCGCACGTGCCCACGCCGCTGCTGTCCCAGATCGACCAGCTCGATGGCTCCTTCGCCTATGAGCTGCTCGAGGCCGAGGACGGCTACGCGCGCGTCGAGATCCGCCGCACCGCCTGAGCAGCCCGTCCCCTCACGGCCCCGGCCATCGCCGGGCGCCGTGGGCCCGCGCCCTGCCCGCGAGGACGATCCGTATCCTTGACCCCATGACCTCCGCCCCTGCTTACGCCCCGCGTAGCGGCACCGCCAGGACGCGCCTGCCGGTGCCGCTGGCGGTCGCGCCCAAGAGGCCGGGCGGGGCGGGCGCCGAGTCACCCGGCGCCACCGGGCTCCCCTGGCCGGGCCCTCCGCCGAGCACCCTGACCGACCGCTACGGGCGGGTGGTGCGAGACCTGCGCCTGTCGATCACCGACCGCTGCAACCTGCGCTGCTCCTACTGCATGCCCGCGCAGGGACTGGACTGGCTCGCCACGCCCCTCCTGCTCACCGCCGACGAGATCGGCCGTCTCGCCCGCATCGCCGTCACCCGCCTGGGGGTCGAGCGGATCCGCATCACCGGTGGGGAGCCGCTCATGCGCCGGGACCTTGAGGAGATCATCAGCGCCATCGCCGCCCTGCGCACCCCCGGCGGCGCGGTCCCGGACATCGGGCTGACCACCAACGGGCTCGGGTTGGACAAGCGCGCCGCCGCCCTGCGCGACGCGGGCCTGGCCCGCGTCAACGTCTCCATCGACGCCCTGGACCGCGAGGCCTACGCGGGGCTCACCCGCCGCGATCGGCTCGACGACGCCCTGGCCGGCGCCACCGCCGCGCAGGCCGCGGGCCTAGAGCCCATCAAGGTCAACGCCGTCGCCCTGCCGGGCACGCTTGACGCCCAGGCCCCCCGCCTGCTCGCCGAGTGCCTGCGGCGCGGGTGGCAGTTGCGCTTCATCGAGCACATGCCCCTGGGACCGCGCGAGTCCTGGAGGGCCGAGGACGTCGTCGGCGCCGAGCGGATCCTCGCCGCGCTGGCCGGGGCGGGCTTCGCACTGGAGGAGGCCGGGCGCCCGGACCGCCGCCCCGCCGCGCTGTGGCGCGTGGCGGCCGGTGAGCACGACGGCGCCGCCCACCCCGCCGGCAGCGTGGGGATCATCGCCTCGGTGACCGCCCCGTTTTGCGCCGACTGCGACCGGGCCCGCATCACCGCGGACGGCCGCCTCATGACCTGCCTGTTCTCCTCCACCGAGACCGATCTGCGCGCCCCCCTGCGCCAGGGCGCGACGGATGAGGACATCATGCGCCTGTGGGCCGCCGCCGCCTGGCGCAAGCCCCTCGCCCACGGGTCGGACGACCCCGGCGCGCTGCCCTCGGGCTTCGAGAGGCCGGGCCGGACGATGTCCGCCATCGGCGGATGAGGACCCGGCCGCCCCGCGGCGCCCCGCCCCTGAGCCACACGGAAGGACCACCATGACCGCATCCGATCCCGCGGTGATCGAGCTGCGCTACTTCGCCGCCGCCGCCCAGGCCGCCGGCCGAGCCGAGGAGCGCCTGGAGGCCTCGGGCCCGCTCACGCTCGCGGGCCTGCGCGAGCGCCTGGCGGGCAGGGGCGTCGAGATGGCGAGGATCATCGGCATCTCGACCTTCCTCGTCAACGGCCTGTCCACGCCCGCGGACTCCCTGGCCCCGCTGGCGGACGGCGACCGGGTGGACGTCCTGCCGCCCTTCGCCGGGGGCTGAGCCCGGGCCGCCCCTCGGCCCTCCTCCCGGGGGCGGGCGCGCCGGTCAGGCGCAGTTGCTCCACTCGGTGGTGCCGTCTGAGAAGCGCTGGTTCTTCCACACCGGCAGGCGGCGCTTGACCTCCTCGACGGCGTCGCTCACGGCGGCGAAGGCCTCGGCGCGGTGGTCAGCGCTGGCGGCCACCCCCAGCGCGGTGTCCCCGATCGCGAGCTCGCCCGTGCGATGGACGATCGCCAGGGCGCGCAGGCCGGACCGCGCCGCGACATCCGCGGCGATCCGCTCAATGACCTCCCCCGCGCTCGGATGGGCGGAGTAGGCGATGGACTCCACGGCGCGGCCGCCGTCGTGATCACGGACCATCCCGTCGAAGGTGACGACGGCCCCGGCCGCGCGATCGGCGACGGCGCGCGCCAGTTCGGCGGCGCTCACGGGGCCCTCGGTCATCTCGGCGCGCGCAATCCGCGCGCACCCCCGCCCCTCGGCACCGGTAGCCTCGTGCGCAGCGCCGTGGTCTGTCTCGCGCACCATCCCGCCCTCCTCGACTGCATGATGGACGCGCCAGACCCTACACCGCCCGCCGCCGAAGCGCCCCGAGGAGGAGACATGCCCAGCCCCACGATGATCCCGCCTGAGCGATACGTTGACGAGGCCCTGGCCGCCTTGCGCCCGCTCGGCGCCATCCCCACGCGGCTGGAGGACGCGCACGGGCTGGTCCTGGCAGAGGATGTCACCGCCGCGCTTCCAGTGCCGCCGTGGACGAACTCGGCGATGGACGGATACGCCCTGCGAGCCGCGGATGCCGCCGGGGCCGCCGAGCAGGCGCCCGTTGTCCTACCGGTGTCGGGCGATGCCCCGGCGGGCAGCGCTCCGGCGCCCCTGGCCCCGGGGACCGCGATGCGCATTATGACCGGCGCGATGCTGCCCGAGGGCGCCGACGCCGTCGTGAGAGTGGAGGACACCGACCAGTCCCCGGGCCCGCACCCGCTGCCCGGCAGGGTCGCGATCCACGCCGCCCCCGCCATCGGCCTCAACGTGAGGAGGGCCGGGGAGGGCTGCGCCGTCGGGGACCCGGTTATGAGGGCGGGGACTCTCCTGGGTGCCACCGCGATCTCCGCGCTCGCCTCGGTTGGCCGGGGCGAGGTGCTCGCCCGCCCGCGCCCGCGCGTGGCGGTCGTGTCCACCGGCGCCGAGCTCGTCGATCCGGGGCGGTCTCTCGCCCCGGGAGAGATCCCGGACTCGAACTCCCTGCTGCTGGCCGGCCTCGTCCGCGAGTGCGGCGCCGCCTTCGCGGGCGCGCGCCGCAGCGCCGACACCGCCGAGGACCTGGCCCGCGCCCTCGTCGAGGCAGCCCAGGACGCGGATCTCGTGGTGACCTCGGGCGGCGTGTCCGCCGGGGCCTTCGACCCGCTGACCATGCTCGCCGCGCGCCCCGCCGGCCCCGGGGCGCGGGTGCGGATCGGCTTCGCCAAGGTCGCGATGCAGCCGGGCAAGCCGCAGGGCCGCGGCGCCATCGTCGCCGACGACGGGCGCGAGGTGCCGCTGCTGTGCCTGCCGGGCAACCCGGTCAGCGTGCTGGTGTCCTTCACGCTCGTCGTCGCCCCCGCGCTCGCCCTCCTCGCCGGGCACCCGCGGGCCACCGCGGCCGCCCCCGCTTCGCGCGCGAGGGCCGCCGCCGCGTGGACGGGCCCGAGGGGGCGGCGCCAGTACATCCCCGTGCGAGTCGTCGGCGCGCCGGACCCGTTGCCCGAGCCGCTGCCAGGGCCCCCGGATGGGGCGGGCCCGACCCTGCCCTGGGTGGAGCCCACCCACCGGCTCGGCTCGGGCTCGCACCTCGTGTCCTCGCTCGGCGCCGCCCAGGCGCTCGCCGTCGTCGATGAGGGCTCCACCGGGGCGCGGCCCGGCGACGTCGTCAGCCTCATCCCCCTGCCCTCCCCCGCCCGCCCCCACTGATAAGGAGCCCGATATGGCCGATCCCGCCCCCATCCGACTGACCCACCTGGATTCCTCGGGCGCCGCCCGCATGGTCGACGTCACGGGGAAGGCCCCCACCACGCGCTCGGCCAGCGCCGCGGCCACCGTGCGCTGCTCGCCGGCGATCGTGGAGGCGCTGCGCGCGGGGACCGTCCCCAAGGGCGATGTGCTGGCCGTGGCGCGCATCGCCGGCATCGCCGCCGCCAAGCGCGTCCCCGAGCTGCTGCCGCTGGCGCATGTCATCGGCGTGCACGGGGCGAGCGTGGACCTGAGGATCGTCGACGACGGCGTGGAGATCCGCGCCACCGTGCGCACCGCGGACCGCACGGGGGTGGAGATGGAGGCGCTCACCGCCGTGACCGTGGCCGGCCTGGCGGTGGTGGACATGGTCAAGGGCGTCGACCGCGACGTCATGCTCACCGACGCCCGCGTCACCGCGAAGTCCGGTGGTCGCAGCGGGGACTGGGCGCGACCGGAATGACCGGCGCGCTTGACGCCGTCGTCCTCGCGGGAGGGACCGCCCGGCGCCTGGGCGGGGTCTCGAAGCCGGATGTGCTCCTGGCCGGTCGGCGCCTGCTCGACCACGTCCTGGAGGGGATCGGCGCCCTGCGCGCCAGCGGTGGGATCCCCCCGGGGCGGACCGTCGTCGTCGCCCCCGGGGAGGTGGCACTGCCCGCGGGGGTGCTGCGGGCCCTGGAGGACCCGCCGCTGGGAGGGCCGGTGGCGGGGATCGCCGCCGGACTCGAGGCCCTGGCCGCGGGCGGCGGGCCGGTTGGGGCCGCGCCCGTGACGGCCGTGCTGACCTGTGACGCGCCCGGGGCCCCGGCCGCCCTGCCCGCGCTCCTGGGGGCACTTCTGGCCAAGCGGGCCGGCGCGGGGGTAGACGGCGCCTGCGCCCGGGACGGGGATCACACGCAGTATCTGCTCGGCGTCTACAGGACCCCCGCGCTGCGCGGGGCGGTGGCGCCGGGGGGCCGAGCGCTGCGGGATTTCGCCGTGCGCCGGGCGCTGGGGGCGCTGCGCGTGCAGGAGGTGACCGGCACAGCCGGCGCCGCCCGGGACCTCGACACCTGGGAGCAGGTGCGCGCCTGGCGGGGATAAGGCCGGAGCGCCCGGCCTCACCGGTCCGCGCGGGTCCCGGCTCAGCGGATCCGGCCTCAGTGATCCCCGCCGCCGAGCTGCTCCAGCACATGCGGGATGAGCGGCCCCACCACGGTGATCGAGTCCTTAACCCCGCCCTTGGAGCCGGGGGCGTTGACGACGAGGGCGCCGTCGGCGTCGCGCGAGGTGACCCCCACGTAGCCCCGGGACAGGCCCGCGAGCGGCGTCTTGGTCAGGCCGTGGGAGCGAATCTGGGCCTCGATACCCTCCAGGCGCGCGACCAGGAGCGGCGCGGTGCCCTCGGGAGTCAGGTCCCTGGGGGTGACGCCGGTGCCGCCGGTGGTCAGGATGACGCGGGCGCCGTCGGCAATGGCCTCCTCGATGGCGGCGCGGACCTCCTGGGCGCCGTCGGGGATGAGGCGGACCGCCTCGACGACGACGCCGTGCTCGGCCAGGAGGCGCTGGGCGAGGGGGCCGGACTCGTCGGGGCGGGAGCCGCTCGCGCAGCGGTCGGAGACAGTGATGACCGCACCGCGCACGGTGCCGGTCATGGGGGCGAGGCGCTTCTGAGCGATGGGCTCGTCGGCCGGCGCCGGGTCGGGGCGCGCTGTGGCGCTGGCGGCGCTGGCGGCGGGAACTGGGGGCGTCGGAGTGCTCATGGCCCCACGGTAACGGCGCCAGGACCGGTCTCGACGCTGTTTTCGACCGGTCTCGCTCCTGTTTTCGACCGGTCTCGGGAGGGGGAGACGGGGATTACGTGACTCGCCCGTAACCTTAAGGGGCGAGGCACCGCTTCGGGGGGCGCCCCTCTTCGCCCGGCTCGCCAGTGCCTTTCCCTTTACACCGGGACTCTCCGGCGTATTTCGGGCATCATGGACGGACGCCCCACGCGGGGCCGCTCGCCATGCGCGCTCGCCGTGAACAACCGCGGCGCGCGCTCGGCGACGACGACGCCGCCCACCTCCCAGGAGACATCTTGCCCACGCTCGACACCACCGGCCGGACCCTCACCGGATGGAACCCCGAGGAGCCCGAGAACTGGTCCTCGTCCATCGCCTGGCGCACCCTGGCCATCACCACCTTCTCCCTCATGCTCGGCTTCACGGTCTGGTTCCTGCCGAGCGCCATCGCCCCGCGCCTCAACGAGATCGGCTTCGCGCTGAGCAAGAACCAGCTCTACTGGCTGACCTCGATGCCCGGCCTGTCCTGCGGCCTCCTGCGACTGATCTACATGTTCCTGCCGGCCACCATCGGCACGCGCAAGATGATCGGCATCTCCTCCCTGCTCTACCTGCTGCCGATGCTCGGCTGGTTCTCCGCCGTCCAGAACCCCTCCACCTCCTACGGGGTCCTCCTCGGCCTGGCCTTCACCTGCGGCGTCGGCGCCGCCACGTTCTCCGGCTACATGCCCTCCACCGGCTTCTTCTTCCCCAAGCGCCTGTCCGGCACCGCCCTGGGCCTCCAGGGTGGCCTGGGCAACATCGGCGCGGGCATCATCCAGCTCGCCGCGCCCTTCCTCATGTCCACCTCCCTGTTCGGCCTGACCTGGGTGGAGCGCCACTCCGCGGGCGCCCCCATGGTGGTCAACGCGACCGTCTTCTTCCTGCCCTGGTCCGTCCTGGCCGCCCTCCTCGCCTTCATCTACCTCAAGGACGTGCCGGTCAAGGCGAACGTCAAGGAGCAGTTGGACATCTTCGGCAACATCGACACCTGGCTCATGACGGTCCTGTACATCATGACCTTCGGCATCTTCTCCGGATTCGCCGCCCAGACGGCCCTTATCATCAACAACAACTACGGCGCCGCCTCCGCCCTGGCCGACGCCGGCCTCACCGGCCTGCCCAAGGGCGCCAGCTACGCCTTCCTGGGCACCTTCATCGGCTCGCTGCTGCGCTTCGCCTGGGGCCCGCTGTGCGACCGCTTCGGCGGCGCCATCTGGACCTTCGTCTCCGCGATCGGCATGGCGGCGACCCTCGGGTTCTGCGGCTGGCAGCTGACCATGGTCGACTCCGTCGGGGACTTCAAGGTCTTCATGGCCGGCCTGCTGGCCATGTTCTTCTTCGCGGGCGTCGGCAACGCCGCCACCTTCAAGCAGATGCCCATGATCATGCCCAAACGCCAGGCCGGCGGCGCCATCGGCTTCACCGCCGCCGTCGCCTCGCTGGGCCCCTTCCTCGTCGGCGTGGCGCTGGCCGCCATGCCGGCCTCGACCTTCTTCTTCGCCTGCGCCGCCTACTGCGCTCTGTGCGCCGTCATCTGCTGGATCCGCTACGCGCGCCCGAACGCCAAGCGCCCGGGCTGATCACCACCGGCCCCGCCACCCGGAGCCATCCGCGGTGACGGGGCCGCATCGGGTAGCCAAGCCGGCCAAGCCAACCGAGCCAACCGTGCCGCCGCCCCACCTCCGCCCACCACTCCACCCACTCTCACTGAAGGACTCCAGATGACCAGTCCAGCAGACCCGAGGCACCTCGCCCAGCCGAGCGCCCCGATGATCTCCGAGGATGCGGCAGCGGTGGCAGAGCCCGGCGCGTCCCTGTACGGCCTCGGCTCCTACCTGCGCCGAGGCAAGGCCTCCAACGACGCGCGCAGGCTCTTCCTCGAGGGCGGACGGGAGGCCGACGCCTTCTACCGGCACCGGTGGAGCCACGACAAGATGGTCCACTCCACCCACGGCGTGAACTGCACCGGCTCATGCGCCTGGGAGGTCTACGTCACCGACGGCGTCATCACCTGGGAGAAGCAGATCACCAACTACCCGGCCACCCCGGCGGACATGCCGGACTACGAGCCCCGCGGCTGCCCGCGCGGCGCGGCCTTCTCCTGGTACACCTACTCCCCCACGCGCATCCGCTACCCCTACGTGCGCTCCGTCCTGCTCGACGCCTTCCGCGACGCCAAGGAGCGCAACGGGGGCGACGCCGTCGCCGCCTGGGCCGAGATCACCGACACCCCCGAGACCGCCCGGGCCTACAAGTCGGCCCGCGGCAAGGGCGGGATGGTCAGGGTCGGCTGGGACGACGCCATGGAGATTATCGCCGCCGCCTACGTCCACACGATCCGGACCTGGGGACCGGACCGCTGCGCCGGCTTCTCCGTCATCCCCGCCATGTCCATGATCTCCTACGGGGCGGGCGCCCGCTTCCACGAGCTCATCGGCGGCGCCATGCTGTCCTTCTACGACTGGTACGCGGACCTGCCGCCCGCCTCCCCCCAGGTCTTCGGGGACCAGACGGACGTGCCCGAGGCCGGCGACTGGTACAACTCCGAGTTCCTCATCATGTGGGGCTCCAACATCCCCCTGACCCGCACGCCCGACGCGCACTTCATGACCGAGGCCCGCTACCACGGCACGAAGGTCGTGGCGGTCTCCCCCGACTACACCGACAACACGAAGTTCGCCGACCAGTGGCTGCGCGTGGCCCCCGGCACCGACGGCGCCGCCGCCATGGCCATGGGACACGTCATCCTCAAGGAGTTCCACGTCGGGGCGCGCACCCCCTACTTCCTGGACTACATGAGGAAGTGCACCGACGCCCCCTTCCTCGTCGAGCTCGTGCGAGCCCCCGACGGCACCGGCATGATTCCCGGGCGCTTCCTCACCGCGGACCGGGTGCCGGGGGTGGCCGAGGGCATGCCGAAGAACGAGTTCCGCCCCCTGGTGTGGGACCGCGCCAGCGGCCCGGCCGACCCGCGCGGCACCCTAGCCGACCGCTTCACCGATGAGGGGCTCGGCCACTGGAACCTGCGCATGGACGGCGTCGACCCGGTCATGAGCATCGAGGAGTTGGAGGGCGCCGGCGCGCGGGTCGAACCCACCGAGCTGCTCCTGCCCCGCTTCGACCTGCCCGCCTCGGCCACGCCCACCGGCACCGTGGGCGGCGGCATCATCCACCGGGGCGTGCCCGCCACCCGGCTGGCCGACGGCACGCTGGTGACCACCGTCTACGACATCCTCCTGGCCAACTACGCCGTCGAGCGCCCGGGGCTGCCGGGGGCGTGGCCCGTCGACTACCAGGACGCCACCGTGCCCGGCACGCCCGCCTGGGCCACCGAGCACTGCGGCGTCTCCGGGCCCGCTCTCATCCGGGCGGCGCGCGACTTCGCCGCCAACGCCGCCCAGACCCGCGGCCGCTCCCAGATCATCATGGGCGCGGGCATCAACCACTACTACCACGCCGACGAGATCTACCGGGCGATCCTCGCGCTGACCTCCATGTGCGGGACCCAGGGCGTCAACGGCGGCGGATGGGCCCACTACGTGGGCCAGGAGAAGGTCCGCCCCATCGGAGGATGGCAGCAGTGGGCCTTCGCCCTGGACTGGGCGCGCCCCCCGCGCCACATGATCTCCACCGGCTTCTGGTACCTGACCACCAGCCAGTGGCGCTACGACGCCACCCGGGTCGAGCGCGTCGCCTCGCCGCTGGGCGCGGGCACCCTGACCGGCAAGACCACCACCGACGTCATGGTCGAGGCCATGAAGCGCGGCTGGATGCCCTCCTACCCCACCTTCAACCGCTCCCCGCTGCTGCTGGGCCAGCAGGCCAAGGAGGCGGGCATGAGCGAGGCCGACTACGTGGTCTCCCAGCTCACCAGCGGGGAGCTGCGCTTCGCCTGCGAGGACCCCGACGCCCCGGAGAACTTCCCGAGGATCCTGGCCAACTGGCGCACCAACCTGCTCGGCTCATCCGCCAAGGGCACCGAGTTCTTCCTACGGCACATGATCGGCGCCGACAACGACGTCAACGCCCAGGAGACCCCTGAGGCGCTGCGCCCGGCCTCGGTCACCTGGCGCGAGGCGCCCAAGGGCAAGCTCGATCTCATGTGGACCGCGGACTTCCGCAACACCTCCACGACCCTGCACTCCGACATCGTCCTGCCTGCGGCCACGTGGTACGAGAAGTACGACCTGTCCACCACGGACATGCACCCCTTCATCCACTCCTTCAACATGGCGATCGACCCGCCGTGGGAGGCCCGCAGCGACTTCGACATCTACCAGCAGCTCGCGCGCATGGTCTCCCAGTGGGCGCCGACCCACCTGGGCACCCAGACCGACGTCATCGCCGCGCCCATCAACCACGACACCCCCGAGGCCCTCACCATGGCCCACGGGGACATCTCGGGGCTGCCCGAGGGCTGGGTGCCGGGGGTGACCATGCCCAAGCTCGTGCCCGTGGAGCGCGACTACACCCAGATCCTCAACAAGTTCAACGCCCTGGGCCCGCTGGCGGACAAGGTCGGCATCCCCGCCAAGGGCATCATGCTCATCCCGGACAAGGAGATGGGCGCCCTGGCCGCCGCCCACGGCACTGGCGAGGGCGCGGCGCAGGGCCGCCCCCTCGTGGACACCCCCATCCGCGCCGGCGACGGCGTCATGCACATGTCGGGGGCCACCAACGGGCGCCTGGCCACTCAGGGCTGGGCGACCCTGTCCAAGCGCACCGGCACCGACCTCATCGAGCTGAGCCAGGAGGAGGCCGGCAAGCAGGTCACCTTCCGCCAGACCCAGGACGCGCCCGTCGGCGTCATCACGACCCCGGAGTGGTCCGGATCTGAGCACGGGGGGCGCCGCTACACCGCCTTCTGCGTCAACGTCGAGCACGACAAGCCCTGGCACACGGTCACCGGCCGCATGCACTACTACCTCGATCACGACTGGATGATCGACATGGGCGAGTCCCTCCCCCAGTACCGACCCCCACTGGACTTCACCGCCCTGTACGGGGAGAAGCCCGTGGGTCACGTGGGCCCCTCGGAGGAGGGCGCCGTCGAGGTGGCGGTGCGCTACATCACCGCGCACAACAAGTGGTCGATCCACTCCCAGTACTACGACAACCTCCACATGCTCACGCTGGGCCGAGGCGGCCAGCAGGTGTGGATGAGCCCCGCCGACGCCGAGAAGATCGGGGTGCGGGACAACGAGTGGGTGGAGGCCTACAACCGCAACGGCATCGTGGCGGCCCGGGCCAACGTCTCACACCGCGTGCCCGAGGGCATGGTCCTCATGCACCACGCCCAGGACCGCACTATGAACACCCCGCTGACCGAGCGCTCGGGGCGGCGCGGGGGGACGCACAACTCGCTCACCCGCATCATCCTCAAGCCCAGCCACTTCACCGGCGGCTACGGCCAGTTCACCTACGCGTTCAACTACATCGGCCCCACGGGCAACAACCGCGACGAGGTCACCCTGATCCGCCGTCGGACCAACCAGGAGGTTACGTTCTGATGAAGGTCATGGCACAGATCGCCATGGTGATGAACCTGGACAAGTGCATCGGCTGCCACACCTGTTCCGTGACCTGCAAGCAGGCCTGGACGAACCGCGAGGGCACCGAGTACATGTGGTTCAACAACGTGGAGACACGTCCGGGCGTCGGCTACCCGCGCGCCTGGGAGGACCAGGAGCGCTGGAAGGGCGGGTGGGTGCGCACCCCCGGCGGGCGGCTCAAGCCCCGCTCCGGCGGGCGCCTGCGCAAGCTCGCCACGATCTTCGCCAACCCGGACATGCCGGTGGTCGAGGACTACTACGAGCCGTGGACCTACGAGTACGACAAGCTCCTGTCGGCCCCCAAGGACTCCCCCGCGCTGCCGGTGGCCCGCGCCAAGTCCCAACTGACCGGCGAGTACATGCCCACGATCTCCTGGGGGCCCAACTGGGATGACAACCTGGGCGGCTCAATGGAGACCATGGCCGAGGACCCGGTGCTCGCGCGGATGAACGAGCGCGTCTCCACCGAGATCGACCGCACATTCATGTTCTACCTCCCGCGCATCTGTGAGCACTGCCTCAACCCCACCTGCGTGTCGGCCTGCCCGAGCGGGGCCATGTACAAGCGCGCCGAGGACGGCATCGTGCTGGTGGACCAGGACGCCTGCCGTGGTTGGCGCATGTGCGTCTCGTCCTGCCCCTACAAGAAGGTCTACTTCAACCACGCCTCCGGCAAGGCCGAGAAGTGCACCCTGTGCTACCCGCGCCTGGAGATCGGCATGCCGACCGTGTGCTCCGAGACCTGCGTGGGGCGCCTGCGCTACCTGGGAGTCCTCCTCTACGACGCCGACCGCGTCTCCCAGGCGGCCGCCGTCGAGGACCCCCGCGATCTCTACATGGCTCAGCGCGACATCCTCCTGGACCCCCATGACCCGCAGGTCATCAAGGGCGCCCGCGCCGAGGGCGTCCCGGAGACCTGGATCACCGCGGCTCAGCAGTCGCCGGTGTGGGACCTCATCTCCACCTACCAGGTGGCCCTGCCGATCCACCCCGAGTACCGCACCCTGCCGATGGTCTGGTACATCCCGCCACTCTCGCCGATCGTCGACGAGGCCGTGGCCGCGGGCCTGGACGGGGAGAACCACAGGGTGCTGCTGACCGCCGTCTCCGAGATGCGCATCCCGCTGGAGTACCTGGCGGGCCTGTTCACGGCGGGCGACACCGACGTCGTCGAGAGGGTCCTACGGCGCCTGGCCGCCATGCGCTCCTACATGCGCGACATCCGCGTGGGAGAGGAGCCCAATGAGGAGATCGCCGCCGCCGTCGGCATGACCGGAGACGCCCTGAGGAGCATGTACGAGCTGCTGGGCGTCGCCAACTACGACGACCGCTACGTCATCCCCACCGCCAAGCCGGAGATCCCCCGCGGCATGGCGGCCATGGGCGAGGACGTGCGCATGCTGCTGGGCGACGGCGCGCCGTCGGCCTGCCACTCCGACGCCTCGGGCTTCCACGGCCAGGCGGGCAACGGCCCCGTCTCCCTGCCCCTGCCGACCATCCGCCGCTCCCCCGTGCCCGCGGCGGGGCCGGACTCCCAGGGCGCGGCGAACCACCCCGGCATGCCCATGATCGGCATGCCCTTGGAGGACGACGACACCCGCCCGGTCCCGGTGGTCGAGCGCCTCGGGGAGGCGCCTCGATGAGCGCGCCCGGCGCCCTGTTCGTGCGCCCCCCTCGGGCGCTGGAGCCCCTGGAGGCGGTCGAGATGACCGCCTCCCAGCGGGCCGCGGCGCACATGTGCGCCTCGCTCCTCCTGGACTACCCCTTGGAGGGGGAACTGGGCAGGCGCCTGGACGCCGTCGAGGAGGCGCTGGAGGGCGTGCCCGGTGCCGTGCGGGAGCGCCTGGCCGGCTTCGTGTCGGAGGCCCGCCGGCTCGGTGAGCGCGCCCTGGCGGAGCACTACGTGGACGTCTTCGACCGGCGCCGGCGCTGCTGCCTGTACCTCACCTACTACGCGGTGGGTGACACGCGCCAGCGCGGGGCCGCCCTCGTGGCCTTCAAGCAGGCCCTGGCCGCCTCCGGTTACGAGATGGTCAGCGACGAGCTCCCCGACTACCTCCCGGTGGTCCTGGAGCTCTCCGCGCGCAGCGCCGAGCACGGCGACGAGATCGCCGACGCCCTGCTCGCCTCGCATCGCGAGGGCATCGAGGTGCTGCGCAGCGCCCTGACGGACATCGGCTCCCCCTACGCCAGCCTCGTCGAGGCGGTCTGCATGACCCTGGCGCCACTGGACGGGGCCACCGCGGAGCGGATCCGCCGACTCGTCGCGGCAGGGCCCCCCACGGAGACCGTGGGCGTCACCGAGGTCCTGCCCTTCCCCTCAGTGCCCGTCTCGATGCCCGTCGCGGGCCCCTTCCAGAAGTTCCAGAGCGAGGCCGTCCTCGGCGTCGCCCCAGTCCAGGAGTGAGCATGAGCACCTTCGAGCACTACGTCCTGTGGGTCGGCCTGCCCTACGCCGCCTTCTTCCTCCTGGCCGTCGGCCTGTGGTGGCGGTGGCGCACCGACCAGTACGGCTGGACCTCCCGCTCCTCGCAGTGGAATGAGAACCGGATCCTGCGCTGGTCCTCCCCCTTGTTCCACTTCGGGGTGCTCTTCGTGGCACTCGGGCACTTCATGGGGCTCGTGATCCCCAAGTCCCTCACCACTGCCGCGGGCATCCCCGAGCACGTCTACCACCTCATGGCGGTCATCCCCGGGACCCTCGCCGGGGTGATGACGATCGTCGGGCTGGCGGGCCTGCTCTACCGGCGCATCGTGGTCAAGTCCGTGCGCCTGGCGACCACGCGCAACGACGTGGTCATGTACGTCATGCTGCTCATCCCGATCCTCCTGGGGGCGTGCGCCACCATCACCACCCAGCTCTTCGGCGGCGAGCACGGCTACGACTACCGCGAGACGATCAGTCCCTGGTTCCGCTCGATCTTCCTGCTGAGCCCCGAGCCGGCCCTCATGGTGGACGTGCCGATGGTCTTCAAGCTGCACATCGTGGCCGGCCTGCTGCTCTTCGCGATCTGGCCCTTCACCCGGCTGGTCCACGTCGTCTCGGCGCCCGTGGGCTACATGACCCGGCCCTACGTGGTGTACCGCTCCCGCGCTCCGCGCGCCTCGGTCATCGCCCCCAGGCGCGGCTGGGACCCGGTGAGCACGCAGGGCACCGGCAACCAGGGCCCCGACGACGTCACCGCCTCCCAAGGGGCGTAGGAGGACCAATGCGCCACCGCGATCACCTCCCAAGCCGCGCGGCCCTCATCGCGCTCCTCCTCGCGCCCGCCTGCGCGCTGGCGGCGTGCTCCGGGGCCTCGTCCCCGTCAGCCCCGGCCCCCGGCCAGGTCTCCGGGGCCCTAACCGTCTTCGCCGCGGCCTCCCTCAAGGAGTCCTTCGAGGAGATCCGGACCGAGTTCACCAAGAAGAACCCCGGCCTGACGATCACCTACGACTTCCAGGGCTCCCAGGACCTCGTCGCCAATCTCGCCAACGGCGCGCAGGCCGACGTCCTGGCCACCGCCGACGAGAGGTCGATGGCCTCAGCCGCCGAGCAGTCCCTCGTGACTGGCGCGTCCGAGTTCGCCACCAACCGGCTCACCCTCATCGTCCCGCCGGGCAACCCCGGGGGCATCACCGGCCTAGACTCCTCACTGGATGGCAAGGACCTCGTCGTCTGCGCCGCGGCCGTGCCCTGCGGCAACGCCACGGCCAGGCTTGAGAAGGCCCTGGGTGTGGCCCTGTCCCCCTCCTCCGAGGAGCAGAAGGTGACCGACGTGCGCGCCAAGGTGGAGTCGGGCGAGGCCGATGCCGGCATCGTCTACAGGACCGACGCCGCGGCCTCCGGGGACGCGTCGGACGAGGTCACGATCCCCGACGGCGGGGTCGTCAACCACTACCCTCTGGCAGTGGCCTCCTCAACCACCAACCCGGCTGCCGCCCAGGCATTCGTCGATTTCGTGCGCGGAGGCGAGGGCCAGGCGATCCTCGCGGCGCGCGGCTTCGGCGCCCCCGGCCAATGACAGGCGCCCGGGCGGCCCTGCTCCCGCGCCGCTCCCGGGCCGCCCGGGCCCCGCTGCCCCTGACGGTGCTGCTCCTCGGGCTGGCCGGGGCGGCGCTCATCATCCTGCCCCTGGCGGGCATGGGGACCAGGGTCGCCTGGGGCCGTCTGCCCGAGTTGCTGTCCTCCCCCTCCGCCACGGCCGCTCTGAGCCTGTCCCTGCGCACCTGCCTGGCCTCGACGGCCATCTGCGTGGTGCTCGGGGCGCCGCTGGCGCTGCTGCTGTCCCGGCAGTGGCGCGGGGTGCGCCTGGCGCGGGTCCTCGCCGTCCTGCCGATGACGATGCCGCCGGTCGTGGCGGGGATCGCGCTGCTGGCCACCCTGGGGAGGAAGGGGGTGCTGGGAGGGGTCCTGGATGCCTGGGGGCTGCGCATCGCCTTCTCGACGACGGCGGTGGTCATCGCGCAGGTCTTCGTCGCCATGCCCTTCCTGGTGGTCACGCTCGAGGCAGCGCTGCGCTCACGCGATGAGCGGGCGGAAATGATCGCCCGCGCGCTCGGCGCCGGGCCGTGGAGGATGCTCCTCCGCATCACCCTGCCGATGGTCGGGCCGGCGCTGGCGCGGGGGACGGCGCTGGCGCTGGGGCGCGGCCTCGGCGAGTTCGGGGCCACCATCGCCTTCGCGGGCTCGAAGGAGGGGGTGACGCGCACGATGCCCCTGGCCATCTACCTCCAGCGGGAGGAGGACACAGCCACCGCGCTGGCGCTCGCCGTCGTCCTGATCACCGCGTCCTTCCTCATCGTGGGGGCGACGACGCTGCCGTGGGGGGCCCTGCTCCAGGGGCGGCCCCGCCCCGCGCCTTCGGGCGCTGAGCGCGCCTCAGCGCTCCCGCCGGGCCCGGTGCCCGCCCCGCCGGGCCCGGTGCCCGCCCCGCCGGGCCCGGCGCTCGCTCAGCGGAACGCGCGCGGCCTGCCGCTGACGCTTTCCTTCACCTCTACCGAGCGCGACGTGTCGGTATCCCTGGAGATCGGGGCCGGGCGCCGACTGGCCCTCATCGGCCCCAATGGCTCGGGGAAGTCCACGGCCTGCCTCGTGGCGGCGGGGCTCCTCGACGCCACCGGCGGCGAGGCCCGGCTCGGGGAGCGCGTGCTCGACGGCCCCGAGGGCTTCGTGCCCGCGGGCCGGCGCGGTATCGCCCTGCTCTCCCAGGAGCCGGGGGTGTTCGCGCATATGTCCGTGCTGGACAACGTCGCCTTCGGGCCGCGCTGCCAGGGCCTGGGGCGCCGGGCCTCGCGGCGGCGGGCCCGCTCCGAGCTGGCGGCCGTCGGCGCCGAGCATCTCGCCGGTCGATCCGGAGGCGCGCTCTCCGGCGGGCAGGCCGCACGGGTGGCCCTGGCCAGGGCGCTGGCGACCTCCCCTCGCGCACTCATCCTCGATGAACCCATGGCGGCCCTCGATGTGGGGGCCCGCCAGGAGATGCGTTCCCTCGTGACCCGGCGGGCGAGCGAGGAGGGCCTGACGGTCCTGCTCGTCACCCATGACGTGCTCGATATCGCCTCCTTAGCTGACGACGTCGTCGTCCTGGAGGCGGGGCGAGTGGTCGAGCGCGGAGAGGCGGCGCAAGTGCTATCGGCTCCGGGCAGTGACTTCACCGCGCGTTTGACCGGCACGTCCATCCTCATGGGCACCGCCGCGGGCGGCCGGGAGGACCCCCGCGTCAACCTGGGAGCCGGGCTGGTCATCCACGGGCGCCCGGGCCAGGAGGTCAGGGAGGGCGAGCCCGCGTCCGCGCTCATCCCGCCGGAGGCCGTGGCCCTCTATGAAGAGCCCCCCTCGGGCTCGCCGCGCAACGCCCTGCCGGCCGTGGTGCGCACGGTGGAGCGCTCGGGAGCCCTGGTGTCGGTGGGCCTGGAGAGCGGAGGATGCCGCCTGGCCGCCTCGGTGACGGCGGGCGCGGTCGCCCAACTCGGCATCGCCCCCGACCGCGAGCTCATCGCCGTCATCAAGGCCGTCGAGGTCCGCATCGTCCCGCGCGGCTGATCCGCCCGCAGCGGCCGCCGTGGCGCGGTTTGAGGATTCCTTTTTCTGACGCCATGCCACATTAAATAATGGCGCTGGTCAGAGCGGGTAGGCGAGAGTGCGCGGTCCGTTCCAGGTGATCAATTGCCCGAGCAATCCTCAAATCTCGCCATTTTTCCCCTCCCCCACCGGCCCTCACGCCCGGCGGCGGGCCATGCCTGGCACTGAGAGGGCCTGGCTTCGAGCACGGCGACCTCCGTAGACTCTGACGCATCGACGGATTCTTATCAGAGAGGCCCCGCCATGAGCACCGCACCGACAGCCCTGCCCGCCACCATGCGCGCAGTCGTCATGAACGCGCCCGGCGACGTCGCCGTGGAGACCATCGAGACGCCGCGCGTGGCGGGGCCCGGCGACGTCGTCATCAAGCTCGCCGCCGCCTGCGTGTGCGGCTCCGACCTGTGGCCCTACCGGGGCGCCCAGCCCGTCGACCACCAGTACATGGGGCACGAGTACGTCGGCACCATCGTGGAGAAGGGCGAGGGCGTGCGCTCCCTGGAGCTCGGGGACTTCGTCATCGGCTCCTTCATGCTCTCCGACGGCACCTGCGAGATCTGCCAGGCCGGTTACCCCTCGCGCTGCGCCAACGCCGGCCATTACACCGGCAGCCAGGCTGAGTACATGCGCGTCGAACTCGCCGATGGCTCGCTCGTCAAGGTGCCCGGCGGCGAGCCGGATGACCCCGAGCGCCTCGCCGACTACCTCGCCGCCTCAGACGTCCTGGGCACCGGCTGGTACGCCGCCGTGGCCGCAAACGCCGGTCCGGGCAAGACGATCGCCGTCGTCGGTGACGGCGCCGTGGGGCTCTCGGCGGTCCTGGCCGCCAAGGCGCTGGGGGCCGAGCGGGTCATCATCTTCTCCCGCCACGAGGACCGCGCGGCACTGGCCCGCGAGTTCGGGGCCGACGTCGTCATTGCCGAGCGCGGCGAGGAGGGCGCGGCGAAGGTCAAGGAGCTCACCGGCGGCTACGGGGCGCACGGGGTGTGCGAGGCCGTGGGCTCCCAGGAGTCCATGGACCAGGCGCTGGCCTCATGCCGTCCCGGCGGCTACGTCGGCTTCGTGGGCGTCTCGCACGACCAGACGATCGACGGCCTCGACCTGTTCCTCCGCGAGGTCCACCTCGAGGGCGGGCCCGCCCCCGTGCGCCGTTTCCTGCCCGACCTCATCAAGCGCATCGACGCCGGGGAGATCCACCCCGGCCGCGTCTTCACCAAGCGCCTGCCGCTGGACGAGGCCGCCGAGGCCTACAAGGCCATGGATGAGCGCCGCGAGATCAAGGTCCTCCTGGAGGTCTGATCCCGTGGCCCCGTTCCCGGCGGCGCCCCGGGGCGGCGCCCCCGGGCCGGCTCCCGCGGCGCCGCCGGGCCGCCGCGCCACCACCCACTGAACTTCCGGAAGGAGCGCCATCAGAACGCGGACGATCGCCGAAGGAGTCGAGATCCCCGTGCTGGGCCTGGGCGTCTACCAGATCCCGCCATCCCAGACCGAGGGCGTCGCGCGCGATGCCGTCCCCGGCCTACTCCAGGCGCCCGAGGATGGGGCGGTTCGCGGAGGTCAGGACGCTGCGGTACTCGGCGCGGCGCGCCATGAGGTCCGTCTCCATGATGCCCAGGCAGCCCATGACGATGAAGGGCACGAGGTAGGTCATGGAGCAGGTGGCGGCCAAGGCCTGGAAGGGGCGCAGGAGCTCGGTGAGCGAGTAGCCCACCATACGCCGTCGGCCGTACTCAGCGGCGCCCGCGGTGGCGGCGATCATGAGCTCCTTGCCGAGCAGGGCGACGCCGTCGGGCCCGTAGGCCCACCCGAAGGTGAGGACGTCGTCGAGCCACTGCTGGACCAGCGGCGGGGCGGAGTACCAGTGCAGCGGGAACTGGATGACGATGCGGTCGGCGCCGTCCATGGCGGCCTGCTCCGCGGCGACGTTGATGACGCCAGTGGGGTAGAGGTCGTACATCCGGCGCACGGTCGCACCCGCGACGCCCTCCGCCTCGGCGGCCAGGGCCCGATTCACCACCGAGGAGGTCAGGTCAGGGTGGAAGACGAGAACCAGGGTGTTCACGACTGCTCCTTCAGTTGTCCATCAGACCGGGCTGGGCCAGGGGCCGGGTCGCCCTGGTTCGAGCCTATCCGTAGCCCACCTCGGATGAGACCCCAGCGTTATATAAGGTGAGCAGGCCCACCCCGGCTCGTCGGCCCTGCTCACCGCCTCCTGGCGCCATCCGACGGCGCCGCGCGCCCCGTCAGGCCCGCCGGCGGTGAGGCGGCATCAGCATGGGGGCGCGGGCGCAGCCGCGCTGGGGCGGCACAGGGGCGCCACGGCTGGGGTGGCTCAGGGGCGCCACGGCTGGGGCGGCCTTCCCACCTGAGCGGCTCACGGGGGCTACCGTGGTGCTATGAGCGCCCCCACCTCGCCCGAGCGCCGCTGGCGCGACGACCTGCACCTGGCCCACACCATCGCGGATCAGGCGGACGCCCTCACGCTGCCCCGCTTCGAGGCCCAGGACTTCAACGTCGAGACCAAGCCCGACCTGACCCCTGTCACCGAGGTCGACCGCGCCGCCGAGAAGTTGGTGCGCGACTACCTCGCGCGCGCCCGCGGCCGCGACTCGGTGCTCGGCGAGGAGCTGCCGCCCACCGGCCACGCCCCCCGGCAGTGGGTCATCGACCCGATCGACGGCACGAAGAACTTCGTGCGGGGAGTGCCCGTGTGGGCCACGCTCATCGGGCTCGTCGAGGACGGGGAGGTCGTCGTCGGGCTGGTGAGCGCTCCGGCGCTGGGCAAGCGCTGGTGGGCGGTGGCCGGCGGCGGCGCCTGGACCGGGCGGTCTCTGTCCTCCGCCAAGCGCCTGGGGGTCTCAAGCGTCGGCTCGCTCGGGGACGCCTCGCTGTCCTACTCCTCCCTGTCCGGGTGGGCCGAGCGCCGCCGCCTGCGCGGGATGCTCTCGCTCATGCAGTCGTGCTGGCGCACGCGCGCCTACGGCGATTTCTGGTCCTACATGCTCCTGGCCGAGGGGGCCGTGGATCTGGCCGCCGAGCCGGAGCTCGAGCTCTACGACATGGCCGCCCTCGTGCCCATCGTCACCGAGGCCGGCGGCGCCTTCACCTCGCTCGACGGCGAGGCCGGGCCCTGGGGAGGCAGCGCCGTCGCCTCCAACGGGCGCCTTCACAAGGCGATCATGAAGCACCTCGGCTCCGAGACCGACTGACCCCCACCGAGCGGTGCCGCTCCCACCGAGCGGTGCCACTCCCACCGAGCGGTGCCACTCCCACCGAGCGGTGCCACTCCCACCGACAGGCGCCACCCCCACCGAGCGGTGCGTCCTGCCCGCACCAGTGGGCGAAAACCGCACCAGTCAGTGCCGACCGCACCTCTCGCTGCCCCTCCAGCCTCCGCGCTGCCCTCCTCACCACCTCACCGCCCCCACCGACAGGTGCAGCCCCCACCGACAGGTGCGGCTCCCACCGAGCGGTGCGGCTCCCACCGAGCGGTGCCGATCCCACCGAGCGGTGCGTCCTGCCCGCACCAGTGGGCGAAAACCGCACCAGTCAGTGCCGACGGCACCTCTCACCACCCCTCCACCCACCTCACAGCCCTCCCCGCCGCCCCGCCCCACCTCACCACCCCTCCACCCTCCTCCAGCGGGGGAGCTCGACGGCAGATGAGGGACGTTCCACATCCGGGGTGCGGGCCGTGAGATTCCTCCGGGGGCTCGGCGCGGTAGCCTTCCGGGAGCATCGCGGAGGCCCCGGCCCCGTCGTCGTTCCTTGATCGGAGTCCCATGAACTGGCTGCACGCCGTCCTCCTCGGCATCGTCGAGGGCATCACCGAGTTCCTGCCGGTGTCCTCGACCGGGCACCTCAACATCGTCGAGAAGCTGCTGGGCTACGACATCGACTCGGTGGGCATGACGGCCTTCACCGCGGTCATCCAGGTTGGCGCGATCCTGGCCGCCGTCGTCTACTTCTGGCGCGACATCGTGCGGATCGTGACCGCCTGGTGCAAGGGACTGGTGAATGAGGAGGCCCGCCGCGACCCCGACTGCACGCTGGGCTGGGGCGTCATCCTGGGCTCCATCCCGGTGGCGGTCATCGGGCTGCTCTTCAAGGACTTCATCGAGGTCACGGCACGATCCCTGTGGATCATCGCGGCCGCCCTCATCGCCTGGTCGGCCGTCATGTGGCTGGCGGACACCCGCACGGACCTGGACAAGGGGATGCGGGACGTGTCCATCAAGGACGCCCTCATCATCGGCCTCTTCCAGGCCCTGGCTCCGGTCTTCCCCGGCATCTCCCGCTCTGGCGCGACCATCTCCGCGGGCCTCTTCCGGCGCTTCGACCGGGTGACGGCCACGCGACTGTCCTTCTTCCTGGGCATCCCCGCGCTGCTCGCGGCCGGAACCCTAGAGGCGGTGACGGCCTTCGATCACATCTCGGACCCGAGCATCGGCTGGAGCGCGACGATCATCGCCACGGTCGTCTCCGGCATCGTGGCCTACGCGACCATCGCCTGGCTGCTCAAGTTCGTCTCCTCCAACAAGTTCACGGGCTTCCTCATCTACCGCGTGGCGCTCGGCGGCGCCATCGCCGCGCTCGCGGCCACCGGCGCCGTCGGGGCCTGATCGCTCCGACGACGGCGCCAGGGGATAGTCCGGCCCCTTGGCGACTCTCATTCGTGTCGCACCCCCATGAGACAGTGTGACCATGCGGATCCTGCACACCTCGGACTGGCATTTGGGCCGGACCTTCCACGGCCGCGTCCTCGATGACGCTCACGGCGCCTTCGCCGATCATCTCGTCGGGCTCGTCGCCGAGGAGCGGATCGACGCCGTCGTCGTGGCCGGGGATGTGTATGACCGGGCCATCCCGCCGAATGACTCGGTGGCCCTCCTCGATGACACCCTGCGGCGCCTGACGGAGCGGGCCCGGGTCATCCTGACCCCTGGGAACCACGACTCGGCGCGGCGCCTCGGCTTCGCCGCGGACCTCATGGGCGAGCGCCTCCTCATCCGCGCCCGCGTGGGCGGGCTGGACCGGGGCATCGTCCTGCCGGACGCCGATGGCCGGGACGCGCTCATCATCCACGCCCTTCCCTACCTCGACCCCGACGCCGCCCGAGAGTCCCTCCCGCCGCTTCTCGCCGAACGCCTCGGGGAGCGGATCGGGAGCGACGCGGCCGGTCGGCCCGGTGGGGAGGCGGCCGACCGCGCCCCCAAGGGCGACGCGAGCACCGGGGGCGACGCGGCCGACCGCGCCTCCGGCCCGCGCCTGCCCCGCTCCCACGAGGCCGTCGTCGCGGCCGCGCTGCGGCTCGTCGCGCCGGATCTGGCGCGCCTGCGCAGCGGGCGGAGCGCCCGCCTGCCCAGCCTGCTCATGGCCCATGCCTTCGTCGTCGGCGGTCAGGCCAGCGATTCCGAGCGGGATATCCGCGTGGGCGGGGTGGATTCCATCCCCGCCGGAGTGTTCGCCAGCCTCGGAGGGTCGGAGGCGGCGGGGGCCTCGGGCGGCCTCGACTACGTGGCGCTCGGCCACCTCCACCGGCCCCAAGAGCTCGCCCGCCCGCTCACCGCCGGCGGCGAGCCGGGTCCACGCCTGGCCTACTCGGGATCGCCACTACCCTTCTCCTTCGATGAGACCGGCGCCAAGTCCTCGATCATCGTCGGTCTGGGACCACGGGGCGTGGAGTCCCTGGAGCGCGTGGACACGCCGGCCATCCACCGCGTGGCCACCGTGCGCGGGACGATGGATGAGCTCCTCTCCCCCACGCACGACGGCGCCGTGGGCGCATGGGTGCGTGCCATCCTCGTGGGCGAGCGGCCCCCGGGCGCTCTGGCCACCCTCAAGGAGCGATTCCCCGACCTCCTCGCCTTCAGCCATGAGGCGCCCGCGCGCGCGCAGCGGGAGCGCATCGCCGTCACCTCCGCGATCGACCCGATGACCGTGGCCGAGGGCTTCCTCCAGGACGTCACCGGGCGCGCCGCGGCTCCGTCGGAGTTCGACATCATGCGCGGCGCCTACGAGGCCACCCTGGCCGATGGGAGGAGCGCGCGATGAGGATCCACTCCCTCACCATGACCGCGATCGGCCCTTACCCGGGCACCGAGAGGATCGACTTCGACGCCTTCGGCGACTCGGGGCGCTTCCTGCTGACCGGCCCCACCGGATCGGGCAAGACCACCATCATCGATGCCATCGTCTTCGCCCTGTACGGCTCCGTGGCCGATGCCGATGACTCCTCCAAGGACCGCATCCGCTCCACCCTGGCCGGCCCGGGGGTGGAGAGCGTCATCGAGCTCGTCTTCTCCACGAGCGCCGGCGTCTACCGGGTGCGGCGCTCCCCCGCCTATGAGCGGGCCAAGAAGCGGGGCTCGGGAACCACCACCCAGGGCGCCACCGTCAAGCTCTGGCGGCTATCCGGCGTCGGCGGCGAGGCCCTCGATGAGCCCGTCACCCGCGCCGAGGACGCCGGGGCGGAGATCACCCGCGCCGTGGGGCTGACCCGCGAGCAGTTCACCCAGACCGTGATCCTGCCGCAGGGGAAGTTCGCGCGCTTCCTGCGCTCCACCTCAGCCGACCGCCAGGAGCTCCTGCGCGATGTCTTCGGCACGGGCCTCTACCGGCGCATCGAGGAAAGGCTCGCTGAGGACTCCGCGGCCGAGCGCAGAAGGGTGGAGGCCGCGCGCGCCACCCTGGACTCCACCGGGAAGGGGCTCGCAGCGCTGCCCCAGTTGGGCGCGGCAGACCTGCCCGAGGGGGTCATCGACCACCTCACCGCCACCGGCCCCACGCCCGATGCGGCCGCCATGCGGGGCGCGGCCCGGGCCATCAGCGAGGCCTCCGCCGCCCTCGCCGAGGAGGCGAGCCGGCGCCGCGCGGCCGCCGCCGGAGCGGAACAGCGCGCCAGTGAGGCGGTGGAGGCCGCCCGCGGCACCCACGCCGCTCTTGAGCGGCGCGCCGAGCTCCTCACCGAGCGGACCGCCCTGGAGGCGCGCGCTCAGGAGGACTCAGCGCGCGCTGAGCGCCTGGCCGCGGCCGAGCGCGCCGCCCGGGCCCTGCCCGCCGTCGACGCCTCGGAGCGCGCCGCCAAGGCGGCGCGGGATGCGGTGAGCGCGCTGCGGGCGCGGCTGGAAGCACCGGCGGAGGACAGCGCCCCCGCGCATGTGGCGGAGTTGCGCGATCGGGTCACTGCCACGGCCGCGCCACTGCTCACCCGGGCTGAGGCCGCCTGGCGGCGCCTTGGTGAGGGGAACCCGAACGGCGCTGACGAGCGGGCCGCCGCCGCTGAAGCGCGTGGCATCGGCGCTCCCGCCTCCCTGGAGGGACTGGCAGCCGACCTGGCCCAGGAGGCGGGGGCGCTGTCGGCCCTGGTGAGCATCGAGGAGGGCCTGGCGGGCAAACTCGCGGAGGCGGAAGCCCTTGAGGCCGGGATGGGGCCGATCCGCGCGCGCCTCGCGACGATCGAGGAGGAACTGACCACCACTTGGCCCCGGGAGGAGCAGCGCCTGCGCGAGCGGATCGGGAGCGCGCAGGAGGCCGGCGCCCGGCTCGATGGCCTCGTCGCCGCGCAGGAGGCGGCCACCGCCCGCCACAGGGCGGCCCAGGCGGTCCCAGCCCTCGCCGAGCGGGTCGAGGAGGTGAGGGCGGGGCTGTCAGCCGCCGCCGGGCGCGCCGACGAGGCCGCGCGCCGGGTGGCGGCGGTGCGCGACTCCTGGATCTCATCGACCGCGGGCGCCCTGGCGGGCGAGCTCCGCGACGGCGAGGCCTGTCCAGTCTGCGGCGCCGCCGAGCACCCCTCGCCGGCCGTCGTCGACGGTGGCGAGCCCACCACTCGGGCCGATATCGAGGCCGCCGAGGCCGCCGCGCGCAGGGCCGAGGACGCCCTGGACCTCGCGCGCCGGGAGCACGACGCCGCTAAGGCCGCCCATTGCCAGGCCGTGAAGGAGGCCGAGGGCGCCGGCCCCGCGGAGGCCTCCACCGCCCTGGCGGACGCGCGGGCGGCGCTGGCCCGGGCGCGCGAGCGCGCCGCTTCCCTGGACAGCCTGCGCCAGGATCTGGAGGAGCAGGGGCGGCGGGCGCAGGGGCTGCGCGAGGAGCAGTCGGGGCTGCTGGCCCGCGAGGTCGAGGCCGCCGAGCGCGCTCGCTCCCTGCGCCAGGCGCATGCGGACGACCTCGCCGACTGCGAGGCCGCCCGTGGGCCCTGGGAGTCCCTCGCCGCCCGCTGCCAGGACCTGGGCCGCGCCGCGGCCACCGCCCGTACCGCGGCCACCGCCGTCTTGCGCGCCGACGGCGCCCTGAGGGACGCCGAGGAGGCGCGCTGGGCGGCGCGCGCCGCGCTGGAGGCCGAGGGATTCGCGGGCGCTGACGGCGTCCGCGCCGCCGCGCTGCCCGCCGACGACCTCGCCCGCCTGAGGACGGCGGTCGCGGAGGCCGGGGCGCAGCGCGAGCGAGTCGCAAGGGACCTGGCGGCCCCGGCGATCGCCTCCCTGCCCGAGGGCCTCATCGATCCCCTTCCCACCGCTCAGGAGGACCACGCCGCCGCCGACGCGGCCCTCCGGATGGCGGCGGACGCCGCCTCCCGGGCCGCGGAGGCTCACCGCCAGGTGAAGGACGCGGCAGCCGCCGTCGTCACAGCGGCGGACGCCTACGAGGCTGCGCTCGGGAGCGCCGAGCCCCTCCTGCGCGTGGCCGACCTCGCGCGCGGGAACAACCCGGCGGGCACGCCCCTGTCCTCCTGGGTGCTGCTCAGCCGCTTCGAGGAGGTCCTGGTCTTCGCCAATGAGCGCCTCACCGAGATCTCCTCGGGCCGCTACGAGCTCATCCGGGTCGATGACGAGGCGGGGTCCCGCGCGCACCGCAAGGGCCTGGGGCTCGCCGTCGTCGATCATCTCGACGAGCATGATGAGCACGGCCGAGGGCGCGCCCGCGATCCCAAGACGCTATCGGGCGGGGAGACCTTCTACGTCTCCCTGGCCCTGGCCCTAGCGCTGGCCGATGTGGTGAGCGCCGAGTCCGGCGGGGTCAGCCTGGACACGCTGTTCATCGACGAGGGCTTCGGCGCGCTCGACCCGGCCACCCTCACCGCCGTCATGACGCAGATCGACCGCCTGCGGGCTGGCGGGAGGACGGTCGGGATCGTGTCTCATGTGGCCGAGCTGCGCGAGCAGATCCCGGACCGCATCACCGTGCGCCGCCTGGGCGGCGGGGCCTCATCCCTCGCCGTCACCGGCGCCTGAGCCCGCCGCGGGGATCACCCACCCGGCCCGCGATCGCGGCGCCCCGGGGAGTCACGCGCCCGACAAGGCGCCGGCGGACAGGGCCTTGGCGATCTCCACTTGCTGGCACTGGGCGACGGACAGGGAGCGCATGAGCGCGTCGGGCCGGATGCCGATCCCCATAGAGTCCAGGAGCGCGGCCGCCCGGCGTCGCATGCCCGAGTGGTCGGCGAGACCGCCGCGGCGCAGCTCCCTGCCCAAGAAGATGTTCTCGTAGACCGGCATGTCGAGGACCGGGTTGAGCTCCTGGTGGATCATGGCGATGCCCAGGGCGATCGCGCGGGAGGGATCGGTGATCCTCTCCTGGGTGCCGTCGATGAGGATGCTGCCGGCGTCGGGGGCGTGAATGCCCATGAGGATCTTCATAAGGGTGGATTTGCCCGCGCCGTTCTCACCCATGAGGGCATGTACCTCGCCGGGGCGTAGGGTGAGCGTGACGTCCTTGAGGACGGTGACACCGGGGAAGGACTTCGATATCCCCCGCATCTCGAGGATGCTGTCGGTCATAGCGTCACCTCCGGGCTCCGACCCCGCGGCCCGCCCCCATCGGCGGGACCGGTGGGCTCCGGGGTGTGGGTGCCCTCAGGGGCGCCGCACTCAACTCCGTGACCCAGGTCTCACGGGAAGGATATCGCCGCGACCAGCAACTGACAAGGGTTGTCCGGACATTAAGTCGATGACGTGGTGCGCGCTCGGGGCCCCTCACCGGGCCCGGATCGTCGGGCCGCCTCAGACCCTCAGCTCCAGGGCGAGCGCGGGGCGCTCAGAGACGTCGTACCAGAGCAGGTCCGCCTCGGCGGCGCGCTCGAAGGCCTCCTCGTCGCCAGTGCGGGCGGCCCGGACATCGGCCTCGGCGCGCGGCTCGTCGATGAGGATCGCCGCGACGTCGTCCCACGGGACATCCGCACCCAGCTCCACGGTGCCGGGCAGGACATCGTCGGAGGGCGCCAGCTCGCGCGGCGAATCGACGTCGGCGGCGATGACCACGCGGCGGTCCGCCAGGCCGCTGGCGCCCGGCTCGGAGAGCAGCAGGACGGAGGCGTCGGCGGCGCACAGGCTCGCCGAGACCTCCAGGCCCTCCTCGTCCTCATCGGGCAGGGCGGCGGCCAGGGAATCCGTCGCGGCATGGGCCCGGCGGGCGGTGATGGGATCAGCGGCGAGGTCGGCGGCCGTGGCGGGCAGGTAGATGCGCATGGGCCTAGTGTGCCCGTCGGCGGCCGTGGCGGCCGTCCCCGGCGGCTCGCGTGTTCCCGCGCCGCGAGCGGGCGGCCCGCGAGCAGTCGGCGGATGGGTCGAGGGCGTCGACCAGCCCGGCCAGGGCCCGGCCCAGCGCCGATCCGGGGCACAGGTCGACAACGGCGCGGGCCTCCAGGACGCAGCGGTCGGCCGCCTGGGGGTCCTCGGGCAGCAGGATCGGATCGGCGACGCCGCCGAACCTGCTCAGGGACTCCCGCACCGCCCGCGCCGGCGAGGGCCCCGCCGCGGAGGCCCGCACCCGGTTGACGACGACGCGTGGCGCGCGCCCGGCCCCCAGGGCCTCTTCGCAGTCGGCGAGCAGCTGGAGGAGGCGGCGCACTCCGATCGGATCCCCCGCGCCCACGAGCAGGACCTCGTCGGCCTGGCGCAGCAGCTCGGCGGCCATGGCCCCGCGACCGGGCTCAAGGGAGTACTCGTCGACGGCGTCGTCGATCGGGCCGCCCGCCAGGTCCACCACCGTCCAGGCGGCCGCGTGGCGCGCCCGGCCCCAGACGGCCTCCATCGCCACCGGCGGCAGCTCCCGCCAGCGCCCCGACCTGCCGAGCCCGGACAGGAGCCCGACCCCCGCGCCGATCGGCGCGACGAGCCGGGCGAGCCCCGCGTCGTCCAGGCGCCCATGGGCGGCCAGGCGCGCGGCCGTGGCCAGTGAGGAGGAGTCCTCGGGAAGGCCGAGGAGCTCGACGAGGCTCGGGGCCTCCACATCGGCGTCGACGAGCAGCGCGCCGCCGGAGCGGGCCAGGCCGTGGGCGAGGCTGGCGGCGATCGTGCTGCGGCCGGGGGCACCGTGGGGCCCCCACACCGCCACGATCCTCCCCCGCCGACCGGCGGCGGGCGCCCCCGGGGGAGGCGGCGCCTCCTCCCCCGCCTGTTCGGGTCGCGTCATCGGCTCTCCCGGGACGAGCGCGCCGCCAACGGCCGCCCGGGTGGTCGCGGCGGCCTGGGTCGCCGCGCCGCCCCAGCCCCCGGCGGGAGGCGGGGGCACCGCCTGGCGGGCGAGCGCCTGGAGGGCGCCGCGCACCTCGGCGGGCCCGGCCGCGGCGCTCAGGACGATCCAGCCGGGCATGGACCACCGGGCCTCCTCGCCATCGGGCACGAGGAGCACGCCGACGGCGCCGCAGCGGGTGATGCGGTCGATGATGGCGCGATCGACGTCGTCGAAGGCCGTATCGAGGACGACGAGCGAGGCGAGACCGGCCATGGCGGCGCCCACGAGGTCGGTCAGGTCCGCGCACCGGCGCACCACCCGCAGCCCTGACCCTTGGGCGTCGATGGCCCGCAGCGTCTCCGCGTCCGAGCCAGCCAGGCCCAGGAGGACGCCGCTCGCTGGCGCCGCCACGTCAGGAGCCCTGCCCGGTGGGCACGAGCACGAGCGGCCGCCCTGATCCGACGGCGGTGAGGACGTCGGCCACGGAGCCCTCGGGCACGAGCACCTCCACCGCGGTGGTCCCGGTGGACACGAGGCTGGCGCGCTCCTGGTGGACGGCACGGATGACGAGGCCCTGGGCCACGACCCGCGCTCGGCCGGCGCCCTCCTGGGAGGAGGCCGGAGCGGCGTCGGCCAAGGGCTGGGCCGTCACCGCGCCCGCCGCGGAGGCCGCCGATCCGGCTGATCGCGGAGAGTCGCCATCCGGGAGCTGCCACAGGTCGACGCCGTCACCGGCGCCAGTGCCCTTGGGCAGCCCGAGGGACGCCTCGATGACGAGGGAGCGCTGGGTAGCGGTCGAGGCGGGGGCGACGGCGGCCGTGGGCAGCAATTCGCCCTTGCCCAGGGAACGGGTCGCGATCGCGCCGCCGGGCAGGCTCCCCGCCGGGACGTAGGCGCCCGAGCCGGGGCGGGAGTCGACGAGGGTGAGCACGCCGTCGGCGGTGAGGTCCGCGCCGGGGGCGACGTCGCGCGTGAGGACGTAGACCTCCTGGGTGCCCGCGGCGGAGTCGACCGCCCAGGCGCCCAGGGCGACGGCGCCGCCGATGAGGGCGAGTCCGCCCGCCAGGCGCGGGTCCCGCCAGCCCGGGCGCCGCCACCTGGCCGGGGCTGAGCGCGGGGAGGACGGAGAGGGGCTGGCGGGAAGCGGGGCCTGGGAGCGCCGGGCGGCTGGCACGAGATCCTCCTTGATGATTCGCAGCCGATCCTGATGATCGTTGATGACTTTTCGTTATCCACAGGGATGCCCGAGGGGTAGCGCGCCCAGGGTGCGCGGTGAGACCATCGTGCCATGCCCAGACGCTTCTTGACCATCGCTGATGTGGCCGACCAGCTCCAACTCTCGGCGCAGGGCGTGCGCGCGCTCATCCAGTCCGGCGATCTGCCCGCCATCCAGGTCGGCGCCCGGCACCTGTGGCGGATCGAGGAGGCGGCGCTGGATGAGTACATCGACCGCCAGCTCGACGCGACCCGGGAGATGATCGCCTCCGGCCGGGTGACGAGCGGGTCCTGAGCGCCCCTACCCGCTCCGGACCAGGTCGATCGCGTCGAAGGAGACGCTGATCCTGGTCCGCCGCTCCGCGACGGCCCCCAGGATGTCGACATGGTCGGCGCCGACGCGCGCGATCCGCCCCACGACGTCGCCCTGGGGCATGAGCAGGCGCGTCCGCGAGCCCCTGCGCCCCAGCTCGCGCAGCACGGTGGCCAGGGTCGCGCGCGAGGGGCGCCGCGGTTCCGGGGCCGCCGCCGCGAGCCCGACCACCACCGCGATCGAGGGGAGCGGAACGACGGCCTGAAGGCCGTCGGGCTCGTCGATGAGCGCGATTCCATCCCCCATCTGGGTCAGAATGCCGTCGACATCGTTGCCGCCACGGGTGCGCAGCCGGACCTGCTGGCCGACGCGGCCTCGGAGCCGATCGACGAGGCGGATGAGCGCGGCCTCGGCGGCGGCGCTCTCGACGCCCTGGGCGGCGACCTGTGCCCGCCGCTCGGCGTCGAAGCGGTTCTCCAGGTCATCCAGCATCCGGCTCCAGCCCGCGCCTCCATCCATGGGCGTAGCCCACCACGGCTCATACGGTGGGACAAGCCCGGCGGGGCGGCAGGTCGAATCGACGAGACCCCACACCAGGCCTCTTGACGCATCTCACACAATCATGCATTCTTAAACATCATCAAACATGATCGTGAGGGGATGAGAGCATGACCGTCGCACGCCGCCTCCTTCTCATGGCCGCCGTGAGCGCCGCTGCCACCGTGACTCTCGCCCTGGCCAGTGCGGACGCCGTGGGTGTCCTGGTGCGCGCCGATCCCTCCCGGTGGGGTCGCGCCGAGCTCAGCGCGGCCCTGGTGGCGGCCCTGGGCGGCCTCGGATCGCTCGGAGCCGCCTGGCACCTGCTCTCCGCGGCGGTGGCGATCGCCGCGACCCGGACGCCCCGGGGCGGCCCCGCCCGCTCCGCCGTGGAGCGCTGGGGCGCGCCCCTGGTCCGCAGGATCGCCATCGGCGCGCTGCTGGCCGGTGCGGCGGCCGCGCCGGCGGTGGCAGCGGAACCGCCCGGCCCGGAGGCGCCGTATCTGGGATGGCGGCCCACGAGCAGCCAGACCGGGCCCACGGCGGCCCCGGCGTCCTCGGGCTCGCCCGTGACGGGCCCGTCAGCGTCATCGTCCACGCCCCGCCTGGGAGAGGGCCCGGCGCCCACGTCGGCACCGTCCACCCCGGCGCCGCCCAGCGGGGGCGCCGCCACCGGCGTCGAGGAGCCGGCGGGCAGCGGTGACGGCGAGCGGGGGACCGGCAGTCCGGGGTCCCGGGAGGGATCCGCCAATTCCACGCCGGACGCGGGCAGTGCTCCTTCGGCCGGGACCGGTCAGGAGGCCGCGCTCGTCGTCGAGCCCGGGCAGAGCCTGTGGTCGATCAGCGCCGCAAGACTCGGGCCCCAGGCCTCTGCGGCGGACATCGCCCGGGCCTGGCCCCTCCTCTACCGGGCCAATGAGGGGGCCATCGGCTCCGAGCCCGGCCTCATCCACCCCGGCCAGAGGCTCACCGTCCCCGAGGGCCTCACTCCCCCGGCGCAGGACTGATCGCGCCGACCGCTCCCCCACTGCCCCCGGCTCTCCCGCGAAGCCCTGGCACGCGCGTCCATCCATCACCGACGATGAAACGGAGCCCGTCATGAGCGCCCTCCTCGAAGCCCCCGCCCCGTCCCTCGAATTGCGCCAGACCCAGGCCCTGGCCTCCACGCTCGCACCCGCGAGGGCGGCGCGCCGCATCGTGAGCGGCGCGCAGAGGGCGCCCCTCCCTTCACCGGCCCGCTCGGCCAGCAGCGCCCCATCGCCCTCCCGGTCGGCGGGCGAGGATGACGCGAGCGCCGAGGCCTCCCGCGCGGCCCGCGTCCTGATCACCGCGGCCGTCGAAGTGCTCCTCGGCCTGCGCGCGCCGAACCAACTCGACCGCTGGACGGAGCCGGACCTCATGGACGCCCTCATGCGCCGCGCGGGGCTCGCCCAGCGCCGTTCGGGCGAGGCCCGCAGGCGCGGGCCCGTCGTCCGCTCCGTTCACACTCAGCCCACCGCCAACGGGGACTGCGAGGCCACGGTGCTCCTCGAATGCGGGGACCGGGTCCGGGCGGCGGCCGCCCGCCTCATCCCGCGCCGGGAGAAGTGGGTGCTGGCGAGCCTGGAGGTCATCTGAGGCCCGCGCCCCCATAGGAGTCGGGGGCGCGGGCCTCAGATCCGCTCTCGCGCTGCTGCGGGGCTGGCCGCCGGGGCGGTGGCGCGCGTCAGTGGCGCTTGCGCTTTTTCTTGGCGGCGCGGCGCTCGGCGCGGTTGGCGCCCTGGGGGGCATCGTCGTCGTCGCTCGCGGAGGGGGCCGCCCCGGCCGCGGGGCTACCGCCGCCCAGGGCGGAGGTGGCCTCGCCGTCCTCAGCGGGTCCGGAGTAGGACATCCGCTGGCTCATGGCCTCCTGCCCCATGTCCCCCATGACGGTGCCGCGCTGGCGGGCCGCGGCGGCGGTGGCGTCAGCGGCGGCCACCATACGGGCGGCGTCGGCCGTGCCGTCGGCCTCGGCGCGCTCGGCGGCGGCCTTGAAGCGGGTGGCGTTGGCGAAGACCTGCTCGACCGTCTCCTCGCGGATGCCTTCCATCATCGCCTTGAACATGTGGGCGCCCTCGTTGGCGTACTCGACGAGCGGGTCCCTCTGGGCCATGGCTCGCAGGCCGATGCCCTCCTTGAGGTAGTCCATCTCGTAGAGGTGCTCGCGCCAGCGCTTGTCGACGACGGCGAGCAGGACCCTGCGCTCCAGGGTGCGCATGGGTTCGTCGCCGAGCTGGGCGCGGGCCAGGACGTTGCCCTCCATCTGGGACTCGGCGTCCTCGTAGGCGACGGCGGCGTCCTCGGTGAGCTCGGTGGCCAGGCGCTCAGGGGTGAGGCGGTCGATGCCGCCCACGGCGTCCTCGACCTCCTCGGCGGTCAGGCCCACCGGGTAGAGGTGGCCCAGGTCGTTCCACAGGGCGTCCAGGTCCCACTCGTCGGGGCGCCCCTCGGCGGTGTGAGCGCCCACGATGGTCTCCACCGCCTGGGAGCGGAAGTTGGCCATCTGCGGCTCGAGGTCCTCGCCGTCGAGCACGCGGCGGCGCTCGTCGTAGACCTTCTCGCGCTGCTCGGTCATGACGTCGTCGTACTTGAGGACGTTCTTGCGGATCTCGTAGTTGCGGGACTCCACCTGGCGCTGCGCCGAGGCGATGGCGCGCGAGACCATCTTGGACTCCAGGGGGACGTCGTCGGGGTAGGCGCCCGAGGCCATGATGCGCTGGGCCGCGCCGGAGGCGAACATGCGCATGAGGTCGTCCTCCATGGACAGGTAGAAGCGGGACTCGCCGGGGTCCCCCTGGCGGCCCGATCGGCCCCGCAGCTGGTTGTCGATGCGGCGGGACTCGTGGCGCTCGGTGCCCAGGACGTAGAGGCCGCCGAGCTCGACGACCTCGTCGTGCTCCGCCGAGCAGGCCTCCTTGGCGGCCGCCAGGGCGGCGGGCCAGGCCTTCTCGTACTCCTCGGAGTCCTCCTCCGGATCGAGGCCCGTCTCCTTGAGGGCGGCCACGGCGATGTGCTCGGCGTTGCCGCCCAGCATGATGTCGGTGCCGCGGCCGGCCATGTTGGTGGCCACGGTGACGGCGCCCTTGCGCCCGGCGAGCGCCACGACGGCGGCCTCTCGGGCGTGCTGCTTGGCGTTGAGCACCTCGTGGGCGATGCCGCGCTCGGTGAGCATGGTGGAGAGCTGCTCGGACTTCTCCACGCTCGTGGTGCCCACCAGGACGGGCTGGCCGACCTCGTGGCGCTCCTCGATGTCGTCGACGACGGCCATGAGCTTGGCTTTGACGTTGGTGTAGACGAGATCCGGCTGGTCGATGCGGATCATCGGCTTGTTCGTGGGGATCGGGACGACGCCGATCTTGTAGGTGCCGGCGAACTCGGCGGCCTCGGTCTCCGCGGTGCCGGTCATGCCGCAGCGCGAGCCCTCGGGGTAGAGGCGGAAGTAGTTCTGCAGGGTGATGGTGGCCAGGGTCTGGTTCTCGGCCTTGATCTCCACGCGCTCCTTGGCCTCGATGGCCTGGTGCATTCCCTCGTTGTAGCGGCGCCCGGGCAGGACACGACCGGTGTGCTCGTCGACGATGAGGACCTCGCCGTCGCGCACGATGTAGTCCTTGTCCCGGTGGAAGAGTTCCTTGGCGCGGATGGAGTTGTTGAGGAAGCCGATGAGGGGGGTGTTCTCGGACTCGTAGAGGTTGTCGATGCCCAAGTAGTCCTCGACGCGCTCGATGCCGCGGGCCAGGACGCCCACGGTGCGCTTCTTCTCGTCGACCTCGTAGTCCTTGCCCGGGCTCAGGCGCTCGGCGATGGTGGCGAACTCCTTGTACCACTTGTTGACATCCCCGGTGGCGGGTCCGGAGATGATGAGCGGGGTGCGGGCCTCGTCGATGAGGATGGAGTCGACCTCATCGACGATGACGAAGGCGTGCCCGCGCTGGACGAGGTCCTCGGGGCGCTGGGCCATATTGTCCCGCAGGTAGTCGAATCCGAACTCGTTGTTGGTGCCGTAGGTGATGTCGCAGGCGTACTGCTTGCGACGCTCGGCGGGGGTCTGGCCGGTCAGGATGCATCCGGTGGTCAACCCGAGGAAGCGGTGGATGCGGCCCATGAGGTCGGACTGGTACTCGGCGAGGTAGTCGTTGACGGTGACGACGTGCACGCCCTCGCCGGTCAGCGCGCGCAGGTAGGAGGGCAGGGTGGCGACGAGGGTCTTGCCCTCACCGGTCTTCATCTCGGCGATGTTGCCCAGGTGCAGCGCCGCGCCGCCCATGAGCTGGACGTGGTAGGGGCGCATGCCCAGTACTCGCTCAGCGGCCTC
Source organism: Actinomyces sp. zg296 (assembly GCF_009829695.1). NCBI lineage: Bacteria > Bacillati > Actinomycetota > Actinomycetes > Actinomycetales > Actinomycetaceae > Actinomyces > Actinomyces sp. zg296. Next base: position 80,403 of record NZ_VWPG01000005.1, on the reverse strand, counting down.
GGCGACCGTGGCGAAGGCCTCGGGCAGGAGCTCGTCGAGGGTCTCGCCCTCGTCGTAGCGCTTCTTGAGCTCGTCAGTGGCTTCGCGGAGCTCCTCGTCGGTGAACTCGCTGTAGGCGTCGGCGAGCGCCTCCACCTGGGTCGCGAGGGCGTCGAGCCTCTTGAGGGTTCGTCCCTCGCCGATGCGAAGGATCCGGTCGACGATCGACACGCTGCTTACTCCCTTGGACGTGGATGGGCCGCCCAGCCCCCGAGGCGCTGGATGAGTCCAGATGGACCGGGGGCGCGGGCCTTGCACATGCTAGTGGACCCCCGCCCCGCTCCCCAAGGCGATCGGAGCCTCCTCCCCAAACCGAGACCCGACGCGGCCGGCCCAGCGGACCGCGGGGAACCACAGGGCGCGCGGCGCCGCCCTCGCGGCGCGCCTCGTGGAAGAGCCTTATCCGCGGCGCGCCCGCGCGCCGAGACTGGCGCCATGACATCACTGCCACGACCGGCGCCAGCGGGATCGCCGCCGCGCCCAGGGCCGCCGGCGTGGCTCGCCGCCCTCCCGGCGGCCCTGGGCCTCGCGCTGCCCAAGTCTTGCGCGGGCTGCGGCCGCTGGGAGACGGCGCTGTGCCCCGGCTGCGCCGCGCTCCTGGACGCTCCCCTAACCGAGGTCACGGGCGCGCCGGCGGCGGAGGAGCTGCGCGTCCACGCCGTCCTGGCCTACGCCGGCCCCGGCCGCGCCCTCATCCTGAATTGGAAGAACGGGGCCCGGGAGGACCTCGCGCCGGTGATGGCCGCCGTCGGGGCCCGCGCGGGCGAGCAGTGGGCGGCGCTCGCCCAGTGGCCCGGTGGCGGGCCCGGCGCCGGGGCTCCCGCGCGGCTCATCGTGGTCCCCGCCCCCTCCGGGATCGCGCGCCGGGCGCGCGGCAGGCTCGTGGCGGCGGCCCTGGCGGACGCCGTCGCGCAGGGGATCGCGCGGGCGCCGGCGCCCCCTCCTGGCGGGGCGGGCAGCCCCGGCCCGCTCATCGTCAGCGCGGACATCCTGCGGCGGGAGAACGGCCGCGCCTTCCGCGGCGCGCACCAGGCCGGCCTGTCGGCCGCGCAGCGCCGCCGCAACCGCCAAGCCCCTCCCCGGGTCCTCGCGGATGCCCGCGGCTGGGACGCGCTCATCGTCGACGACGTCGTGACCACGGGCTCGACGCTGCGCTCCTGCGCGGCGGCACTAAGAGGCGCCGGGGCCCGGCCCCTCGGGGCCCTCGTCCTGGCGGCGACACCTCCCCCGGCCCGCGCCGCCGCGCGGCTCCCCGGCCCGGTGGGGCCGCCGGGCGGCGCCGGGCGAAGGGGGCGCGCAGCCGCGAAGAGGCTCTGATCCGCGCCTTCCGCCCGGGGCGATCGCGGCCGTGGGCTGCCTCAGGGGAGCACCCGAATGGTGTAAATTGTGTGTCACAAGACACAAGGAGCGCAGGGGGTCCGGCGGAGGATCGGTTCCGCCGGCGGGGACGCCGCGCTCCCCGCGACGCGCAGGAGGTGAGAGCACCGCTCCAGAGCCCGCCGCGAGGCGCGGCGGGTGCCCATCGCATCGGGCCCCGGTTCCCGGGCCGCCCAGGTTCCAGAAAGGTTCCACCATGGACATCACCGTCGTCGGCCGCAACGCTGAGATCAGCCCCCGCCTGCGCGAATACATCGAGGAGAAGGCCACCAAGGTCGAGCAGTTCGATCCCCGCGTCCAGCGCGTCGAGGTCGAGGTCACCCACGAGCGCAACCCGCGCCAGGCGGACACCGCCGAGCGCGTGGAGATCACAGTCATCTCCAAGGGCCCGGTCATCCGCGCCGAGGCCAGCTCCTCCGACCGATTCGCCGCCTTCGACATCGCCATGGGGAAACTGACCGAGAGGCTGCGCCGCGCCCGCGACCGCAAGAAGGACCACCACCGCGGAGACGCGGTCCCGGCCCCCAAGGACCTCCCCGTGGCAGAGGAGGCGCCCGCGGTCGCCGATGAGGCCGAGAAGGCCGACGAGGCCCCGAAGGTGCCCACGGAGAAGGGCGTCGCCGTCGAGTCCCAGTTGGGGGACTCCCCCGTCATCGTGCGCCAGAAACTCCACGATGCCACGCCGATGACCGTCGAGGAGGCCCTGGACCACATGGAGCTCGTCGGTCACCCGTTCTACGTGTTCATTGAGAAGTCCACCAGGCAGCCCTGCGCGGTTTACCACCGCCACGGCTGGACCTACGGCGTCATCCGCCTCGACGCCCAGGTGCTCTAAGAGCGCTGGGCCCGGCCGCTCGGCGGGCCCAGCGGGCCTCGGGCCCGCCCTCCCCCCGGGAGGGCGGGCCCGAGCCGTTCCCGGTCAGCGGCGCCGTCACACGATGGGGTAGCCGGCGTCTGTGACGGTGGTCGAGATGACGCGCCATGTCCCCGAGGCCCTGCTCCACAGTTGGCCGTCGGAGTCCGACAGCAGCATGGTCTGATTGAGGCGGTTGGCGGCGATCCCGTTGGCGGTGGGCGGGCCCGGGGACCGCGAGGCCTCCAGGCATCCCAGTGAGGCGATCACGAGGCTCGCAGTGCCCTGGCCGTCCTGGGACGGCTCGATGGTGATGAGCTCGGTGCCCGAGTACCAGGCAAGCTCACGGGCGCCCTGCCCCGTCAGGCCGGCCACGGGGTAAGGATCACCCAGGCGCGTGGGGCGCCCCTCCCCGTCGCGGATGATCGCCGCGGCATCCACCCGCTCGCCGGACTGGTTGGACGGATCGGCGGCATCGCGATGGCGCACGGCGATCCGGTCCGACTCCGCCGAGATATCCATGCTGATCACGCAACGGCCACTGAGCCAGGCGGCGGCCACCTCCGCCCGCACGCCCCGCGCGTCAACGACGATGAGCCCGCCCTGGCTGGCCGTCCATATCCAGTGGTGCCTGTCCTGGCGGGGAGGGAGGAGGCCGACGGCGTCCTCGGGCGAGTCGCCGACGGACAGGATCGAGGCGGCCTGGGTCCCGCCGGGCCCGACCCGCAGGATGCTGGGACCCGACACGACGCACACGCCCCCATCGACTCCCAGTGAGGGGTGGCGAGCGCCCATGGTGCCCAGCGTCGAGGGTTGCATGAGCACGGCGCGGGTCGTGCTCGTGCCGCGCACCACCGCGCCACCGCTCATCCCCACGACCGCGCCCGGCTCCGCGGCGGCGTCAAGAGGGGTGACCTGCGCGGCGAGCCGCTGATCACCGGCCATGACGATGACAGTGTCGATCCCGCTGACCTCCTTCATGGTGGCGGTGATCTGGGCGACGGCGAGCGCCTGGGCCTCGGAGCCCCAGGAGGAGGCGTCCGCGCGCAGGCGCACGGTGGCCACTCGGTCCACGACCTTGACTTCCTGGAGTCTCGTCCCGTTGGGGATCGCGGTGGTCGCCACGTCCTTCAACCAGGCGGCGGGCCCCGACAGGAGGGCCTCGAGGGCGGCCTCCTCCAAGCGCTTGCGCGACAACCAGCGGGGGTCGGGGATGGGGCGGTCGTGCGCGGCGTTGAGGAACCTGATGCTCTGCTGGGTGAAGGCGGTGCGCAGCACGGAGCCCTGCACGACGGCGCCCGGCGGCAGCGAGGCGATCCGCCACTGCCCCCGTGCCGTGGTGACGAGGGTGAGCGACTCGGAGTAGTCGAGGCCCTGAGCGCTCAGCACGCCGGTGGAGTCGAGGCTGCCCTCCAGCTTCCCGGAGATGGTGACCCCGCCGTCGTCCGCGCGGCGCACAGTCAGTGGCTCGGAGCCGGAGGCGAGCAGAAGGGGGGACATGGGCTGCCAGGAGTCGGCCGCGCTGTCGACGAGGAACTCGCGCGCGGTGGCGAAGCCGTCGGAGAGCCCGGCGGTGCAGGCCCGCAGGAATCCCTCGACGATTGCCACGGGGGCCGCGCCGTCGACGGGGCCGGGAGCCGTCTGGATGAGGACACCACCGCCCTCGTTGACGGCGTCGGACTGGAAGACGTCCCCCTCCGTGGGGAAGCTGGAGCATGCCGCGAGGGAGCCGGCTCCCCCGGCGGCGAGCATCGCGATGGCCGCGCGCCGGCTCGGGAGGCGCGCGAGCAGGGACGAGCCGCCAGTGCCGCGCGGCGCGCTCACGACGTCCTCCCGCCGGAGACCTCCGGGGTTCGGGCCGTGGGCACCTGGCCGGGGGCGATGACGGTGACGTGCCCCGGGGTGACGGCGGCTTCGGCGACGGCCAGGGGCTCCTCCCCATCCCCGTGGGGGCGCGCCGAGCGGCGCGAGACGGGCCCGGGCCCGAGGACGGTCCCGGTGACCGCCTCGGGGGCGCGGCGGGGCTTGACGCGCGCGACGGCGGGGGCGTCGTCGGGGATGCAGGGCAGGGGGCCGGGCGCGGAGTAATGGCCGGGGGTCCCACCCTCGCCGAGCTCGCGCGGGAGGGTGAGGAGGAAGGAGGCGCCGTCGGCGGGCCACCCCCAGGCCTGGAGAGAGCCCCCGTGGAGATGGGCGTCCTCGGCGGAGATCGACAGGCCGAGCCCCGTGCCCCCCAGGGTGCGCTTGCGGGAGGGGTCAGCGCGGTAGAAGCGGTCGAAGACGCGCCCGACCACGTCGGGGCTCATGCCCACGCCGTGGTCGCGCACGCGCACGGCGACGGCGTCGTCGTTGACCGCCATGGTGATGTCGATCGGCTTGGACTCGGCGTGCTCGATCGCGTTGAGGATGAGGTTGCGCAGGATCCGCTGGACGCGCACGGAGTCAACCTCCGCCGTGGCGGGCTCATCGGGGACCTGGAGGCGGATCTCGCAGCCCGAGGACTGGATGTGCACCTCATTGTCCTCCAGGACGCCCGAGAGCAGGTCGCGCAGGTCCACCTCGTCCGAGCGCAGCGTGACCCGCCCGGAGTCGATCCTGGAGATCTCAAGCAGGTCGGTAAGCATCGTCTGGAAGCGGTCGACCTGGCCGTGCAGCAGCACCGCGGCGCGGCGCACAAGGGGGTCCTCGATCTCCTCGCGGAGCTCGAAGATGTGCTCGGCCGCCATCTTGATCGTGGTCAGCGGGGTGCGCAGCTCGTGGGAGACGTCGGAGACGAACAACTGTTGGGACACGGACATGGCGTTGAGCCGGTCGATCTGCGATTGGATGGACTCCGCCATCATGTTGAAGGACGTGGCCAGGGCGGCGAGTTCGTCCTCCCCGTTGACGGCCAGGGGCTCATCGAGGCGCCCCTCCGCCAGGCGCTTGGCGGCCAGGGAGGTCCGCCGCACGGGGATGAGTACGCGCCAGGTGAACACCGCCACCGCCACGATGATGATGACGAGGAAGCCGACCCCCGTGAGGACCACGGAGCGCTTGACCGTGTCCGCCACCTGCTGCTGGGACTCCAGCGAGTAGACGATGTAGAGCTCGTAGTCCCCGGCCAGCGGCATGGAGACGCGCGATCCGACCACCATCCCGGGCACGGTCCCGGAGCGTTCCCCGGGAACGCTCACGGACTGCCAGTACTGCCGGCCGGTCCGGCCATTGCGGACCTCGCGCTCCATGCGATCCGTGATGAGAGCGGTCAGACGGTCATCGGTGGCCAGGGTGTTGATAGCCACCGACGACGACTCCCCGCTGCCCTGGACGACGGCTCCGATCACCCCGGCGCCCGACGCGTAGTCGCTGATCCCCGACAACTCGGCTTGGATCGCCGCGGAGACCTCCTCGGAGGTGGAGGCCGTCGTCGTCGCCAGGGCCGACTGGGCGGCGACGATGCGCTGCTTCGCGTTGGTCAGGATCGCGTCGCGCCGGTCGTTGAAGACATTCTGGTGGATGGTGATGTTGACGATGCTCAGCAGGATGGCGGTGGCCAGGGCCCCGATGAGGACCGCGCCCAGGGTCATCCTGGCGACGAGGCTATGCCGGAAGAGAAGCGTCGGGCGCCATCGGGCGCGCCGGAAGCGCACGGGTCAGCGGACGTCGCCGGCGCGGTACCCAACGCCGCGGACCGTCAGGACGATGGTCGGGTGCTCGGGATCCTGCTCAATCTTGGCGCGCAGGCGCTGGACGTGCACATTGACCAGCCGGGTGTCCGCGGTGTGCCGGTAGCCCCAGACCTTCTCCAGGAGCTCCTCGCGGGTGAAGACCTTCCAGGGGGTGCGGGCGAGGGCCAGGAGCAGGTCGAACTCAAGGGGGGTCAGGGCGATGCGCTGATCGCCGCGGCGGACCTCATGCCCGGCAACGTCGATATCGAGGTCGCCAGCGCGCACGTGCTCGGCCACGGGGTCGACGCCCCGGCGCAGGCGGGTGCGGATGCGGGCGAGGAGCTCCTTGGAGCGGAAGGGCTTGGTGACGTAGTCATCGGCGCCGGCCTCCAGCCCGGCCACGACGTCCATCGTGTCGGTGCGGGCGGTCAGCATGATGATGGGGACGTCGGACTCGGCGCGGATGAGGCGGCAGACCTCGACGCCGTCGAGGCCGGGGAGCATGAGGTCGAGAAGCACCAGGTCCGGCGTGTTCTCACGGAAGGCCTCGAGCGCCCGCGAGCCGTCCGTGCAGAACGACGGCGTGCACTCCTCAGCCTCGAGCATGATCCCGATCATCTCGGCCAGGGCGGTGTCGTCATCCACGACGAGGATACTGGTGCTCATGGGGCGTATCTTGGCACGACCATCCCACCTGGGAACACGCTGACACCCCGACTGATTCCTCCTTGTGATATGCGCGGGCCTCCCAGGCCCCCTGAGGGCCCGGGCTCCTCTGGGCGGCCCATGGCCGGGGACCCCTGATTCCTCCTCTGGATGGAGGAGAGCGCCTCGCCGCGCGTGACAGCATGGGGGCATGAGCAATGACAGCAGTGACTGGCTGCCCCCCTCTCAGCCCGATGCCGAGGACCCCGGGGGCGCCGGCGGCGGGCAGCCGGCCCCGGACTCGCCGGGCGCAAGCGGCACTCCCGCGCGGCCCGCCTATGGCGCCTACGGGACCCCGCCCGCAGGCCAGGCGCCCTCGGCCCTGGATATGGCCGGTGGTCCCCACCGGGGCGCGCGGGGCTTCTTCGTGGCCCCCAAGCCGGGCATCATCCCCCTGCGGCCGCTGGGCATCGGGGACATCATCTCCGGCGCCTTCGAGTCGATGCGCGCCAATCCCAGGGCGATGCTCATCCCCGCCCTGCTGACCATGACGGTCGTCGGCGCGATCAACGCCGTCGCCAGTTACTCCCTGGGAAGCCCCCTCTCCTCCCTCATCCCGACCCCGGGGGAGGCACCCACCCCCGAGGAGCCTGAGGCGCAACTGCCCGCCCTCCTGCTCGGCCTGGCCGCCGAGCTGGGCTCGCTCATCCTGACCTTCCTGGCGACGACCGTGCTGTCCGGGCTGCTCATCATGACCGTCTCCCGCTCCGTGCTGGGCAGGGTCGTGAGCGCGGGCGAGGTGTGGAGCCGGGTCAAGGGGCGGATGTGGGCCCTCATCGGGCAGTCGGTGCTCATCAGCCTCATCTCCTTGGCCACCATCGCGATCCTCGGGGGGCTGGCGCTCCTGGCGGTCTACGGCGGCATCAGGGACGCGGCCTCGTCCCTCTCGCCGGTCCTGGCCCTGCTCATCATCCTGACCGCCGTCGCGGTCGCGATCCTGGCCATCGCGCTGTCCTGGGTGTTCCTGGTCCGCCTGACCTGCGCCCCCAGCGCGCTCATCCTGGAGGACATCGGGATCATCGAGTCGCTCAAGCGCTCCTGGAGCCTGAGCCGGGGCTCCTTCTGGCGGGTGTTCGGCGCCCTGCTGCTGGCGGCGCTCATCTCCGGCACCGCCTCGGCCCTGGTGACGCTCCCAATCTCCCTGCTGACCTCCACCAACGCGCTGGTGGGCAACGGCGCGCTCCCCCTCATGGCGGCCCTGCAGGCCTTCTTGACCGATCTCGTCCAGGCGATCGTCCTCCCGTTCAGCGCCGCGGTATCCGCCTTGATTTACATCGATCTGCGTATGCGGGGCGAGGGCCTCGACGTCGAGCTGCGCCGCGCGGCCCAGGCCTGAATCCGTGGCGGAGCGGTGGCGGGATCACGCATGATCGCACTGGAGCCGGCGGCCATCCAGGGCCGGGGCGCCCCGGGGGCGCTCGCCCCCTCGGGGGGCCCGCCGGCGACGCCGGACGCCTCGCAGGCCGGCGAGGCGGCCCAGCGCGAGCTGGCGAAGACCGCCTACGCCGAGAGGACCGACCCGCTGACGGCGGCCTGGCACTGGATCCAGCACCATGTCGATCTTGGCTCGGTCATCCCCGGCATCCCGCCGTGGGCGTCCGCGACGATCGTGGTCCTCGGGCTGACGGCCCTCATCATTGTCATCGGCGTGATGGCGAGGCGGGTCGCGATCGCCAGGCCCAGCGGCGCGGCCCCAGGACCGCTGCTGGAGGACGACCGCGACGCGGCCACCCTGACCAGCGGCGCGGACCTCGCCGCTGATCGGGGCGACTTCGCCACCGCGGTCGTCGACCGCTTCCGGGCGATCATCCGCTTCCTCGATGAGCTCGGCGTCCTCGAGGACCACCCGGGGCTGACCGCCCACGAGGCGGCCGGGCTGGCCGCGAGCGCGCTGCCCGGACTGTCCGCCGACCTCCACTCCGGCGCCCGCCTCTTCGACGCCGTTCGCTACGGGGACGTGGTGGCCAGCCCGGATGAGGACGCCTGGGTGCGGGCCCTGGCCAGCGACGTCAAGGACCAGGTGGGGCGCGCGCGGCCGGGCGCCCGGGCCCGCGCCGAGCGCCCCGCTGACGCGGCGACCGCGAGCGGGGAGCACCAGTGACCCCCATCGGGGCGCGCCCCAGGACCGCGGCTGCCGTCCCGTCGTCCCCGGAGCCAAGGCCGGCGGGCGGGGGCGCTGACCAGGTCATCGGCGCCACCATCGGTCAACGCCTGCGCTCCTGGAGGCCAGGGCTCCTCACGCTGCTCGCCCTGCTCGTCCTGGTCCTCCTCGCCCAGGCCCTCAAGCCCGCTGAGTCCACCACGCCGCTGGCCATCGACAACCCGCGTCCCAACGGGGCGCGGGCCCTCGCGGCCCTCGTGAGCGAGTGGGGCGTCGAGGTCCATGCCGTCTCCAGCGCGCGCGCCGCGCGCGAGGCCTCAGCCGAGGGCGCGACCGTCGTTCTCATCAACGCCGGGAGCCTGAGCGACAAGGAGCGGGCGCAACTCGCCTCGGCCGGCGGCGACGTCGTCGTCATCGGCGCCCTCCACAACAGCCTCGGGGGGCTCACCGAGCTCACGCCCAGTGGCGTCAGCGCCGCCCCCGGCGCCACCGTCAGCGCCCAGTGCGACGACGCCGACGCCCAGGCCGCGGGGACCATCCCGGCCGGGCGCGGATCGGTGGGGCTGGGCGGTGCGCAGGGGGCCACCGGCTGCTTCCCCGTCGCCGACGGCGTGTACGGCTACGCCACGGCGCCGCTCCCCTCGGGCGGGACCCTGCGCGTCCTGGCCTGGCCCGACACCGCGATGAACTCCCGGCTGCCCGAACAGGGGAACGCGGCGCTGGCGATCCGCGCGATCGGCGCCTCCAAGCGCGTCGTGTGGCACGACGCCGCTCAGGCGCAGAGCCGTAGCATCTGGGACGAGCCATCGTTGCCCCGCTTCCTGCCGGTCGTCCTGGCGCAGTTGACCATCGCGGCGCTCGCCTTGGCCATCGTCCAGGGCCGGCGGTTCGGGCGCGTCGTCGTCGAGGATCTGCCCGTCGTCGTGCGCTCCACGGAGACCACGATCGGGCGGGGCCGCCTCTACCGGCGAGCCCGGGACCGCGGCCGTGCCGCCACCGCCCTGCGGGCGGGGACGGCCCTTCGCCTCGGCAAGCGCCTCGGGCTGCCCACGGGCGCTGGGCGAGGCGAGCTCATCGCCGCCCTGTGCCGTGACGGGCGCCTGCAGCCGGCCGACGTCGCCCTCGTCCTCTACGGCCCCACACCCACCGACGACCGGTCCCTCACGGACCTGGCCGCCCAGCTCGACCGACTCGAGAGCGAGGTCCACTCATCATGAGCACCACTGAAACCGGCCGCCCCGATCAGGCCGATCACTCCCCCGCGGCGCCGGTCCCGCCTGGGGGCCCGGAGGCCCCCGGGGGCGCGGGAGCTCCCAGGGGCGCGGGGAGCGCCGGGGGCGCCGGCCCCGATCCCCGCTCCCGCCTCGTCGCCCTGCGATCGGAGATCGGCAAGGCGGTGGTCGGCCAGGATGCCGCCATCACCGGGCTGGTCATCGCCCTTCTGGCCGGCGGTCACGTCCTGCTCGAGGGAGTGCCCGGCGTGGCCAAGACACTGCTCGTGCGCTCCCTGGCCCAGGCCCTGGACATCGACACCAAGCGCGTGCAGTTCACCCCGGATCTCATGCCCGGGGATGTCACCGGCTCCCTCGTCTACGACGCCCGCAGCGCCGAGTTCTCCTTCCGCGCCGGACCTGTTTTCACCAACCTGCTGCTGGCGGACGAGATCAACCGCACTCCCCCCAAGACGCAGGCGGCCCTCCTGGAGGCCATGGAGGAGCGCCAGGTGAGCGTCGATGGCGATCCTCGCCCCCTGCCCTCGCCCTTCATGGTGATCGCCACCCAGAACCCCGTCGAGTACGAGGGCACGTACCCGCTGCCCGAGGCCCAACTGGACCGATTCCTCCTCAAGCTCGTCCTTCCCCTGCCCGAACGCGGTCAGGAGGTGGAGGTCCTCAGCCGCCACGCCGGCGGCTTCGACCCCCGCGACCTGGCGAGCGCGGGCCTGACGGCGGTCGCCGGCCCCGCCGATCTCCTCGCGGCCCGCGAGCAGGTGCGTGACGTCGGAGCCTCCCAGGAGGTCCTGGGGTACATCGTCGATCTCGTGCGCGCCACGCGCCAGGCGCCCTCGGTGGCCCTGGGGGTCTCCCCCCGCGGCTCAACCGCCCTGCTCGTGGCCGCGCGCGCCTGGGCCTGGCTCTCCGGGCGCGCCTTCGTCACCCCCGACGACGTCAAGGCGCTGGCGCTGCCCGTCCTGCGCCACCGCATCGAGCTGCGAGCGGAGGCCGAGCTCGAGGGCGTGACGGCGGAGGCGATCGTCACCGGCGCCCTGCGCTCCGTCCCCGTCCCCCGCTGATCCCCATGCGCGAGCCCTGGGTCTTCCATCGATTCCCGCCCTCCACGGCGCCGCTGAGGGGAGCGCCGCGATGTTCCTAGCGCGGCGCACGGCCGTCCTCCTCGCCCTCGGCGCGCTCCCCGGCCTGATCTGGCCCCGGCCCATGACCATCGTGGTCGTCCTGGCCGCGACCGTGATCGCGGTGGGGGCCGATGCGCTGCTGGCGGCGTCGCCGCGCGATCTGCACGTCCAGCGGAGTCTGGCGGGCGCCATCATGCTCGGCGAGACCACCACCGCCACCCTGACCGTGACCAACACCGGCCCGCGGGCGGCGGTGGCCGAGATCCGCGACGCCTGGGCGCCGTCGGCCGGGGCCACCGGTGAGCGCAGTCGGATGACGATCCCGGCCGGGCAGCGGCGCCGGACCCGCACCGCGCTCACGCCCACGCGGCGCGGGGATCGACGGGCCGATCTCGTCACCGTGCGGCTGCTCGGCCCGCTGGGGCTCGCCGGGCGCCAGGCCTCCCTGGCCGCCCCCGCGCGCCTGAGGGTGCTACCGCCCTTCGCCTCCCGGCACCACCTGCCCAGCAAGCTCGCCCGCCTGCGCGAGCTGGATGGGCGCAGCGCCGTCATGGTGCGCGGCGCGGGGACGGAGTTCGACTCACTGCGCCAGTACGTCGTCGGCGACGACGCGCGCTCCATCGACTGGCGCTCGACAGCGCGCCGAGGGGAGGTCGTGGTGCGGACCTGGCGCCCCGAGCGGGACCGCCGCGTCCTGGTGGTCCTGGACACCGGGCGCCGTGCGGCGGCGCGGCTGGGGGACGCGCCCCGGCTCGACGCCCAGATGGAGGCCGCCCTGCTCCTGGCCGCCCTGGCCTCCCGCGCCGGTGACCGCGTGGACGTCCTCGCCGTCGACAGCGCCGTGCGCGCCCAGGTGCGGGGCGCTTCCGGCGCCTCCCTCATGAGCTCGCTCGCCGACGCCTTCGCCCCTCTGGACGCCTCCCTGGTGGAGACGGACTGGTCGCTGCTGACCTCAGCCGTGCGCCGGCTGCTCCCCCAGAGGTCGCTCGTCGTCATCCTGACCGGCGTCGATGGCTCCGCCACCGGTGCGGACATGCTGCGCGCGACCGCCGCGCTGGCCAAGGACCACGCGCTCATCATCGCCTCGGCCCTCGACCCTGCGCTTGATGGGCTGCGGGAAGACAGGGGCGACGCCGTCTCCGTCTACACGGCCGCCGCCGCCGAGAGCGATCTCGTGGAGCAGCACGCGGTGCGCGCCCGCCTGGCCCGCTCGGGAGCCACGGTGGTCCAGGCCGATCCTGCCGGACTGGCACCGGCCCTGGCCGACGCCTACCTCGCGCTCAAGGCCTCGGGGCAGTTATGACGGCGACAACGAGCATGGGAGCGCCAGGCTCGCCCCCGGCGCTGACGGGGCGGCCGGGCCGGGCATGGCGCCCCGCGGGCCCCATGCCCGGGGGCGGGGCCTGCCGCTCAGCCCGCCTCGGGCGCGGCGTCGCCCATCTGATCGGCCAGCACGACGTCGTCGCCACCGGCGAGGGTGCGCTCGGCGCGGCGCCCCAGGACGAGCGCGTACGCCCACAGGACCGCCAGGGAGACCAGCCCCAGCGCCGCCTTGAGCAGCCACGGGATCTGGGCTCCGGTGACGAAGCCCTCCAGGAGCCCGGCGATGGCGAGCGCTCCCGTCAGCCCCACGGCGGCGGTGATGAGCAGCCGGCCGTCCTCAGCGAGCGCCCGTCCACGGGAGCGCGGTCCAGGGGCCAGAAGGGTCCAAAAGAGCCTGAGGCCCACGCCGCCCGCGAAGAACACGCAGGTCAACTCCAGCAGTCCATGCGGGATGATGAGCGCGAGGAACTGGAGGAAGCGATCATGGTCGGCCATGACGGCGCCGGTCCGGCCCAGGGCCATGGCGTTGACGAGCATGAGGCCGGCGGGCACGACACCGGTGATGCCCGCGCCGACGCAGATCGCCGCGATCCGGGCGTTATTGGTCCACACCAGGGCGAAGAACTCGTGGGAGTCGTAGGTCGAGTAGTAGTCCTCGAAGCTCTGGGCGGCGTACCTGTCCAGTTCGGCGGGCATCCCAAGGGCGCCCATGGCCTCCGGGCTGCGCAGGGTCCATACGCCGACGATGACGGCGATCGTCGTGAACGCGGCACCCACGCCGATGGCCCACCAGCGCGCCCGGTAGAGGGCGAGGGGGATCGTCTCGGTCAGGAAGCGGGTGATATCCCCGGCCCGGATCTCCCGAGCGCCGGTGAGCCGCCCCCGCGCTCGGGCCACCCGCGCCGACATCTCGGCGATGAGTTGGGGGTCGGGCGCGGACGCTCTGAGGCGGGACAGGTGCTGCGCGGCGATCCGGTACAGGATCACGAGCTCATCGGCCTGGGCGCCGCTCAGGCGGCGCCTGGCGACCAGGGCGTCCAGCCGCTCCCACTCATCGCGGTGCGCGGCGGCGAAGGCATCGATGTCCACGGTTAGGAGCATGGCATGGAGGATGGAACGACGGCCTCATCCGAGCGGATGATGGAGGAGGTCCGGATCGTCACGGGCGAGGCGGCGCTCCTCGACGCCGCCCCGGCCTCGGCCGCGGTGCGCATGCTCAGCGGCCTCATCGACTACGGCCTGATGATGATCGGGCTCTTCGTGTCCCTCATCACGCTCGTGTCCCTCCTGCGCCCGAGCTCGGCGGCCTCGGAGCCACTGACCATCATCACGGTCTCGCTCCTCCTCCTGACCTGGTTCATCGCCCTGCCGCTGACGATCGAAACTGTCTCCCAGGGCTCCTCCGTGGGCCGATGGGTCCTGGGACTGCGAGTGGTGCGGGACGATGGCGGCGCCGTGAGGATGCGGCACTCCCTGGTCCGCGTGCTCGTGGGCAGCATCGAGATCTACGCCGCCCTGGCGACACTGGCGATCATCTCGTGCACGGTGACCAGGCGCGGCAAGCGGCTGGGGGATCTGCTCGCAGGGACCTACGTGGTCCGCGATCGGGTGGAGACGGCCACGGCACCGCCGATCCTCATGCCGCCCGAGCTCGCGTCCTGGGCGGAGCGGGCTGATCTGCGCGCCCTGCCGGGGGACCTGGCACTGGTCGCGCGGACCTTCCTGCAGCGGGCCTCGACGATCGAGCCCCGTTCGCGGGAACGGATCGGCGCCGAGCTCGCCGCGAGCATCTCCTCCAGCGTCTCTCCCCGGCCGCCGGAGGGCACGCACCCGGAGAGATTCCTCGCGGCAGTGCTGGCGGAGCGGCGGGATCGCGAGCTCGCCCTGGCATGGAAGGACCGTCAGGTGGCCGAGTCGACTCGCGCCCGGATGGCCCTCCTGCCCCACGGCGTCGGCGAGCAGGAGGGCATCCCACCCACCTCGCCCACCCATAACTCCGCCTTCTGAGCGAGACCGGTCGAAAATAGGAGCGAGACCGGTCCGCGGACCGGTCTCGCTCCTATTTTCGACCGGTCTCGGCATTGGGGCGGGGCGGCTTAGGGTGGGGGCATGACTTTCTCCCTCCCCGATGACCTGGCCCCCGAGCTCTACCCGCTCGCCTGGCTGGTCGGCACCTGGCGCGGCTACGGTGTGCTCACCTACGGCGAGACCATTCCCGAGCAGGCGGTTTACCAGGAGATCGTCTTCGAGCACGACGGCGGTCCCTACCTGCGCCAGATCACCACCGTGTGGACCCTGGACACCACGCGATCGGAGGACCTCGACTTCGAGGTCCCCGGGCTCGAGGGCGCCACGCGCATTGCCCCGGCTCAGATCTGGTCCACGGAGACCGCCTATTGGCGCCCCGTCGGCCAGGAGGCCCCCGACGCCGACGACGCCGACACCCGCACCCCGATCACCCGCCTCGAGGTGGTCTCCGCCGATCCGGCCGGGCAGGTCGGCGTCTGGGAGGGCTGGATCCAGGGCCCCCGCGCCCAGATCGGCACCCAAGCCGTGGGCCGCACCCGCACCAGCGCCCCCCTGACCGAGATGACCCGCGTCCTCGGGCTCGTGGGCGGCGATCTCATGTGGGCGCAGGACATGGCCGCCTTCGGCCAGGACCTGCAGAGCTACGCCTCCGGCCGGCTCGGGCGGGTCGAGGATCCCGAGGCCCCCGCCGCCCAGCCGGGCGCGCTCCTATCCGACGCCCCTGGGCTCCCCGAGCCGGCCGGTGCCCCCGCGCAGGGGGCCGACGACGCCGGGGCGGCCCAGTGATGCGCCCCTCGCCTCTGCTGGACTGGCCGGACGCCATCGCCGAGGACGCCACTGGTCCCGACGCCGCCGTTCCCGCGCATTACGGCAATCCCCTGCGCGAGCAGGCGGCCCTGGTCGACGGGCAGGCCATCACCGCGCTGGCCAGGGACGTCGTGGCGGTGAGCGGCCCGGACCGCCTGTCCTGGCTCACCACGCTGACCAGCCAGGACCTGACCCCCCTGGCCCCGGGCGACGGCGGGGCCGAGGCCCTCATCCTGGACGCCCAGGGGCGGATCCGCCATGCGCTGGCCGTCCTCGACGACGGCGCCACCGCCTGGATCGTCGTCGACGCGGGCGAAGGGCCGGCGCTCGTTGAGCACCTGGAAAGGATGCGCTTCATGCTGCGCGTCGAGGCGTCCCTGCGCGACGACGTCGCCGCCTTGGGCGCGCTGGGCAGCGGCGCCGCCGCCCTTGAGGAGGCGGTCCGCTCCACCCGCCCCGGGGGCGATGAGCTGCCCGCGGAGCCGGAGGCTCCCGCGCCGTCCCTCCCCGCGGCGGCGACCTGGCGTGACCCCTGGCCCGGCGTCGTCGACGGCGGGACGAGTTACGACGTCGGCCTCGAATCCTCCCGGCATCCGGGGGAGGGCTATCGCGCGGCCATGGTGCTCGCCCCCGCCGGGCGGGTCGCGGATATCGCCCGGTCCTTCCTGAATGGGGGCCCGGGGCGGAGGCTGGCCGGGGCACAGGCCTGGGAGGCGCTGCGCGTCGAGGCGGGGCGCCCCCGCCGGGCCCGCGAGGCTGACGAGCGCGCGATCCCGCACGAACTCGACTGGCTGCGCACCGCCGTCCACCTGGACAAGGGCTGCTACCCGGGCCAGGAGACGGTGGCCCGCACCCTCAACCTCGGGCGCCCCCCACGGCGCCTCGCCCTCCTGCAACTCGACGGCCTGACGGGCCAGGCGCCCCTCCCCGGCGCCCCCGTGCGCCTGGGGGAGCGCGTGGTGGGCGCCGTGACGAGCGCGGCCCGCCATCACGAGCTCGGGCCGATCGCCCTGGCGCTCCTGCGCCGGGGCGTGCCCCCGGACGCGGCTCTCCTCGTCGATGTCGTGGAGGCCGACGAGGCCGGGGGCGCGGGGGAGGACGACGGCGCGGCGCCCCCGGTGGTCCTTGGCGCGGTGGATGCCGCTCAGGAGCCCCTGGTCAGCCCCGAGGGGCGGGCGCAGGCCAGCCCCACCGAACGGCCGGGCGCGGGGCTGCGGGCCGCGGGCCGCGGCATCGGGCTCGGCAACGGCGGATCGAGCGGCGGCCTGGCCAGCGGGCCCCGCACGGCCTGAACCGCTTGAACCGCCTGAGCCCTCGCCCCTGGGCGCGGCGGCCTCCTGGCCCGCCTCATCGCCCCGCTAAGGTAGGGGCGTGAGCATGTTGACCGCTACCGCGAATGCCCTCGCCGGGGCCGTCGCCTACCTGCAACTGGCCTTCATCCTGGTCGCCTTGGCGCTGGGTGCGTGGGCCGTGGTGGACTCGCTCACCCACCGGCCCGATCATTACGTCGCCGCGGGCAAGCGCAGCAAGGGCTTCTGGGTCGGCCTCAACGCCGTGGGCATCATCGTCGTCCTGCTCACGGGGGGCCTGTCGGCGCTCGAACTACTGGGGGCGGTGGTCACCTCGGGCGTGCGTGGCATCGCCGGCCTTCGGCCCCAGTCCCTGGGCCTGCTGGGCCTGCTGGGGATGGTGGCCAACGCGGTCTACCTCGCCGATGCGCGCCCCGCCCTCCAGGTGTACCGCCCGATCCGGGTGCGCTCGCGGATCCGCCGCCCGGGCGGTGGGGGCCCGAAGGGCCGGTGGCGCTGATGCGCGCCGTCCTCCAGCGCGTCACGCGCGCGGCCGTGCGGGTCGACGGCGACGTCGTCGGCGAGATCACGCGCCCAGGACTCATGGCGCTCGTGGGCGCCACTCATGACGACGGCCCTGCGCAGGTGGCCACGATCGCCCGCAAGATCGCGGACCTGCGCCTCCTGGCCGGCGAGCACTCCGTCACCGAGGCCGGCGCGCCCGTGCTCGTCGTCTCCCAGTTCACCCTCTACGGGGACGCGCGCAAGGGGCGGCGCCCCACCTGGAACGCGGCCGCTCCCGGCCCCGTGGCCGAGCCGCTGATCGACGCCGTCGTGGCGGATCTGCGCGAGCGCGGCCTGGAGGTGGCCACGGGCCGATTCGGCGCTGATATGCGCATCGACATGGAGGCCGACGGCCCGGTGACGATCCTGGTGGAGGCCTGAGTGAGCGGTGGCCCGGCGCGGCTCCTCACAGAGATAGTGCCCGGCTCGGTCAGCGTCGCCGAGACCCGCGAGGAGCTCGATGAGGCCCTCCACGGCGAGGAGGCCGCCCTCGCCGAGCGCATGTCCGACCGGCGGTGCCGGGAGTTCACCACCGTCCGGGGCTGCGCCCGCCGCGCCCTGCGCGGCCTGGGCCACCGGCGTCCGCCCATGGTGCCCGGTGGTGCGGGCGAGCCGGCCTGGCCCGCGGGCGTCGTCGGCTCCATGACCCACTGCGAGCGTTACCGCGCCGCCGCGGTGGCGCGCCAGGAGGACGTGGACTGCCTGGGCATCGATGCGGAGCCCAACGCGCCGCTCCCGGCGGGCGTGCTGGCGCGGGTGGCGACGACACCGGAGGAGATCGGTGGCCTTGGCCGCCTCGCCGCGGAGCGGCCCGATGTCGCCGTCGACAGGCTCCTGTTTAGCGTCAAGGAGAGCCTGTACAAGGCCTGGTACCCGCGGGAGGCGCGATGGCTGGGCTTCGGCGATGCCCTGGTGCGCCTCGCCGATGGCGAGTTCACCGCGGATCTGACCGATCCCCGGCCCGGTGGGCGGACGAGGCGCCTTCACGGCAGGTGGATCTTCGCCGAGGGCACCATCGCCACGGCTGTCGTCGTGCCTGCGGGCCGGTGGGCGTGACCGGCGCGCGCCAGTTCTCCAGGGGTATGACCCCAGTTCTCGCGGGTTGCGTGACGCGGCGGCGCTGAGGACACTGTGCGTGTGACCCGTCGCACGCGCCCGCACCTGGCTCGCCTCCTCGTGGCCGTAGCCGCCGCAGGCGCCGCAACCGCGGTTGCCGTCGGCTACGTGGCCGGGCGCCTGCGCCCGCGCGGGAACGACGCCGAACCCCTGCCCGGCGACGGCCTCCTTCCGGGCGCCACTCTCGTCGAGACCCACGAGACGGTGCTCACGGCGTCGGCCGCCGCCGTGTGGCCCTGGCTCGTCCAGATGGGCTACGGGCGCGGCGGCTTCTACACCTTCGACGTCCTCCAGAGGCTCGCCGGCCTGGGCATCGTCAACGCCGACGTCATCGACCCGGCCTGGCAGGACCTCGCCGAGGGCGACCGCGTGCACCTCGCCGAGGATCTGAGCCTCGCCGTCGCCCTCCTGGAACCCGAGCACTGCCTGGTCCTGTCCAGTCAGGGCGGCAGCGCCCCGGCCAGCTCGGGAATGGACTTCGACTTCACCTGGGCCTTCGTCCTCGCCCCGACGGCGTCTGGGGCGTGCCGCCTGATCGTGCGCGAGCGGTACATGCCGCACACGCCCGCCGCCGCCAGGATGGTGCGTTCCGCCCGGCCGGTGGCCCGGCTCATGACGCACGGCATGCTCCACGGCCTGCGCCACCGCACCCAGGCTTGAGTCGTTCCCGCTCAACTCTGCTCACGCCCACCGCGAACAGGGGGGTGGGGCCCCATGCCCCGCCGTTAGCCTTGGCAGCACGTGCCCGCGCTGGGCCCGCTCGCGCTCATCGAGTGCTCGCGGTTGTCCGGCGCCCCAACCGACCGCGCGTGCCGAGGAGATAACCCGCGATGTTCGAACGCTTCACCGACCGCGCCCGCCGCGTCGTCGTCCTTGCCCAGGACGAGGCTCGGGCGCTCAACCACAACTACATCGGCACGGAGCACCTCCTTCTCGGCCTCATCCACGAGGGCGAGGGCGTGGCCGCCAAGGCCCTGGAGTCGATGCAGATCTCCCTGGACGCCGTGCGCGCCCAGGTCGTCGAGGTCATCGGCGAGGGACAGGCGGCGCCCAGCGGCCACATCCCCTTCACCCCCCGCGCCAAGAAGGTCCTCGAGCTCTCGCTGCGCGAGGCCCTGCAGCTCGGGCACAACTACATCGGCACCGAGCACATCCTGCTCGGCCTGCTGCGCGAGGGCGAGGGCACGGCCGCCCAGGTGCTCATCAAACTCGGCGCGGACCTGTCCTCCGTGCGCCAGACCGTCATGCAGATGCTCTCGGGCTATGAGGGCAAGGAGGCTGTCACCGCCGGCGGCCCCTCCAAGGAGGGCACGCCGTCGGGCAGCGCCATCCTCGACCAGTTCGGGCGCAACCTCACCGCGGCCGCGCGCGAGGGCAAGCTCGACCCGGTCATCGGCCGTCACAAGGAGATGGAGAGGGTCATGCAGATCCTCTCCCGGCGCACCAAGAACAACCCCGTCCTCATCGGGGAGCCCGGCGTGGGCAAGACCGCTGTCGTCGAGGGCCTTAGCCAGGCCATCGTCCACGGCGACGTCCCGGAGACCCTGCGTGACAAGCAGCTCTACTCCCTGGACATGGGCAGCCTCGTGGCGGGCTCGCGCTACCGCGGTGATTTCGAGGAGCGCCTCAAGAAGGTCCTCAAGGAGGTGCGCACGCGGGGGGACATCGTCCTGTTCATCGACGAGATCCACACGCTCGTGGGCGCCGGCGCCGCCGAGGGCGCCGTCGACGCCGCCTCCATCCTCAAGCCCATGCTCGCTCGGGGCGAGCTCCAGACCATCGGCGCCACCACGCTGGAGGAGTACCGCAAGATCGAGAAGGACGCCGCCCTGGAGCGCCGCTTCCAGCCGGTGACCGTGGACCAGCCCAGCATCGAGGAGACCATCGGCATCCTCACCGGGCTGCGGGACCGCTACGAGGCCTTCCACCGCGTCGTCATCACCGACGAGGCCATTGAGGCCGCCGCCAAGCTCGCCGACCGCTACATCAACGACCGATTCCTGCCGGACAAGGCCATCGACCTGGTCGACGAGGCCGGCGCCCGCCTGCGCATCCGGCGCATGACCGCTCCTCAGGAGCTGCGCGACATCGACGAGAGGATCGCCGAGGTCAAGCGCGAGAAGGAGTCCGCGATCGACGACCAGGACTTCGAGCGCGCCGCCGCCCTGCGCGACGACGAGCGCCGCCTGGCCGAGGAGCGCACCGCCAAGGAGAAGGCCTGGAAGGACGGGGACCTGGATCAGGCCGCAGAGGTCGATGAGAACCTCATCGCCGAGGTCCTGGCCATGTCCACCGGCATCCCCGTGGTCAAGTTGACCGAGGCGGAGTCCTCCAAGCTGCTCAACATGGAGGCCGAGCTCCACAAGCGCATCGTCGGCCAGAACAAGGCCATCGAGGCGATCTCCAAGTCCATCCGCCGCACTCGGGCCGGCCTGAAGGACCCCAAGCGCCCAGGCGGCTCGTTCATCTTCGCCGGCCCCACCGGCGTGGGCAAGACCGAGCTCGCCAAGGCCCTGGCGGAGTTCCTCTTCGACGACGAGGACGCCCTCATCCAGCTCGACATGTCCGAATTCGCCGAGAAGCACACGGTCTCGCGTCTCTTCGGCGCGCCTCCGGGCTACGTGGGCTACGACGAGGGCGGCCAGCTCACCGAGAAGGTGCGTCGTCGGCCCTTCTCCGTGGTGCTCTTCGACGAGGTGGAGAAGGCCCACCCGGACATCTTCAACTCGCTCCTGCAGATCCTGGAGGACGGGCACCTCTCCGACGCCCAGGGCCGGGAGGTCGACTTCAAGAACACCGTCATCATCATGACGACCAACCTCGGTTCGAAGGACATCGGCAAGTCCGTGGCCACTGGCTTCCAGTCCACCGAGTCCGGCGCCATGGACTACGAGGAGATGAAGGCCCACGTCAACCGCGAGCTCAAGCAGCAGTTCCGGCCCGAGTTCCTCAACCGCGTGGACGACCTCATCGTCTTCCCGCAGTTGACCAAGCCGGAGGTGCGCGAGATCGTCGACCTCATGATCGCCCGCCTCGACAAGCGCATGAGCGAGCAGGAGATGACGATCGAACTGACCGACGCCGCCAAGGAGTTGCTCGCCGAGCGGGGCTTCGACCCGGTTCTCGGCGCCCGCCCGCTGCGCCGCGCCATCCAGCGCGACATCGAGGACGCCCTGAGCGAGAAGATCCTCTTCGGTGAGATCGAGCGCGGCCAGAAGATCATCGTCGATGCCCACGGCGAGGGGATCCTCGGGGAGTTCACCTTCCGCGGCGAGGCTATCCCCGCCACCCCCGAGCAGGAGGCCGCCGTCGCCGACGCCGAGAGGGTCGTCGAGGAGGCCGCCACGGTCGAGGACGCGTGGGGCCAGGACTCGCCGGAGGCCACCGAGGCTCCCCAGGTGGGTTGACCTCCCCATCGGCATGCTCCCGGGAGGAGCCCGTCGGCGCCAGGGAAATGGCGGCCTGACGGGCTCCTCCTCATCCTCGGGCCCGCGTCGGCGCCGTCCGGGGGAGCCCATCGGCTGTGACCGTCACCCTGACGATACGTCGTGACCTGGTGGTATGGTCTTGGAACGTTCCGGCGACCCTGCTCGCCGCGATGCGGGCAGGCGCGGCCCGGCTCTACCGCTCCTTCCGCCCGGCCCAGAGGTCGGGCTGCCGGCCCGACGCGCCTGCCGACCATGCCCGACGACGATCGGAAGTCGATGGATAACAGGATCCCTGCCACCGAGAAGAGCCTTCAGGAACGAGCATCCCGCGCCAGCGCGAAGGGCGACCGGAGGCGCGCCGAGCGGTTGCGCCGTGAGCAGCGCCGGCTCGCCTACCTGCGCCGCAGGCGCCGTCTGCGCGCCGACGACGTCACCGTCGTCGAGGAATCGGCGCTGCGCAGGGCGATCCTCGGCTCCGTCGTGGGCAACATCATGGAGTGGTACGACGTCGGCGTCTTCGCCTACGTCGCCGTGCTCGTGGGGCAGGCCTTCCTGCCCAGCGCCTCCCCCGTGGCCCAGAACCTCTTCTCGCTGGGGGTCTTCGCCGTCACCTTTGTGGCCCGGCCGCTGGGCGGGGTTATCCTCGGCCAGCTCGGCGACCGCCTGGGCCGCAAGGAGGTCCTGGCCTTCACCCTCATGATGATGGCGCTGGCGACCTTCGGCATCGGGATCCTGCCCCCGGCCAGTGTCCTGGGCGTGTGGGCGCCGATCCTGCTCATCTGCCTCAAGCTCGTCCAGGGCTTCTCCACCGGCGGCGAGTACGCCGGCGCCACGACCTTCGTCACCGAGTACGCCCCCGACAAGCGCCGCGGCTTCTACGCCGCCATGCTCGACTGGGGCTCCTACATCGGCAACGCGCTGGGCGCGGGCTTCGTCACCGTCCTCATGCTCACCCTGCCCAGGGACTTCATGGCCACCTGGGGGTGGCGCATCCCCTTCCTCATCGCCCTGCCGATGGGCGCCATCGCCCTCTACTTGAGGGCCCGCATCGAGGACACCCCCGCCTTCCGCGGCGCCCAGGCGGAGACCGAGGACGAGGAGCCCGCGGACCTGGCGGCCGTGGAAACCGAGATCATGAAGCCAGAGGAGGGGCCCCTGGGCTTTAAGGAGATGGTGCGGACCTACTGGCGGGAGCTGGGCATCGCGATCATCCTCGTGGCCGGCGCCAACACCGTGGGCTACGCCCTCACCTCCTACATGCCGACCTACCTGACCACCACCCTCGGCCTCGACGCCGAGCGCGGCCCCCTCCTCACCCTGCCCATCCTCGTCCTCGTGGCCTTCCTCGTGCCGGCCTGTGGCCGGCTGTCGGACCACGTGGGCCGCCGCCCCGTCCTCCTGTCCGCGGCGCTGAGCACGATCGTGCTGTCCGTGCCCGTCTTCCTGCTGCTGGAGCGCAAGGAGGTCTGGTCGGTCCTGCTCGGCTTGGCCCTGCTGGCCTACCCGACGGCGGCCTATGTCGGGAACCTGGCCGCCTCCCTGCCCGCGATCTTCCCCACCCGCTGCCGCTACGGGGGCATGGGCATCGCCTACAACACCGCCGTCGCCCTCTTCGGTGGCACGGCGGCTTTCATCCTGGAGGCCCTTGTGGCGTACACCGGCAGCCCCCTGGCGCCTGCCTTCTGGCTGATGGGGACCTCCGCCGCGGCCCTCGGGGCGGTGTTCGGGCTCAAGGAGACCGCCCGCCGCCCCCTGCCCGGATCCATGCCGGCCGTGGCCAGCCAGGAGGAGGTCGCCGAGCTGGTCGAGACCCAGGAGGAGAACCCCGACCTCGACGTCTCCGAGATCTTCGCGATCGCCCCGGCCCACCTCGTTGACACCGAGCCGACCGTCGAGGAGGCCCTGGCCGAGGTCGAGGTGGCCCAGGCCTGGGAAGATAAGGCTCGGGCCAGGCTCGACCGCGCCACGCGCGCCACCACCGAGGCCCTCAGGGCGGTTGATGAGGCCCGCAAGCGCGAGAGCGCATCTCCTGACTCCTCGGGCGCGCGGGGCTGACCCGCGCCGCGATAGTCCGGCCTCGTCCCGAATCATGGAATTCG
This sequence comes from Actinomyces sp. zg296, assembly GCF_009829695.1. Lineage (NCBI taxonomy): Bacteria > Bacillati > Actinomycetota > Actinomycetes > Actinomycetales > Actinomycetaceae > Actinomyces > Actinomyces sp. zg296. Next base: position 56,671 of record NZ_VWPG01000005.1, on the reverse strand, counting down.
GGGAAATGGTCTTGCGCACATCGCGGGCGCTTAGGAGTCGCGTGTCGCCGGGTTTTCCCCCTGGCGCGAATGGCCCGGGAGGAGAGGATCGCGCTCTGATTCCAGCGCTTCCGCAAACCTGGGAAAATGCTGATCGTTTCCTGAAAGTTATTGTGTGTCACTTTGAGTGTCGTAGGCAATATCAAGTGGAGCGTATGGCGCGGTTATCGTGGAAGGGTCCTGGTCCCTGATCAGCACAGAGGCGAACCCGAAACGCCTTCATGACCTCTTGTGAGAACACAACAGAATGAGCCGCATACACGAACAGCGCCACCTGCCGCAGCGCGGGGGCCGCACACCTCTCCCTCGTGTCGACCTCACCGCACTGGTGATACCGCTTGCGCTTGGCGCCTCCATCCTCTGGCTGCTCGGCTGGCCCACCGCCAGCACCATCGCCCTTATCGCGGCGCTGGTCCTCCTGGCCGCCGGACTGCTCACATCGCCGCCCGCCGCGGCCAGGGGCGGTCGTCCCACCGGGCCCCGCGACCGTGGATCATCGCTGTGGCTCATGGTCCTGGTCATGTCCCCGGCGATCCTCCTGGGCAGCGCCTTCCCCCTCGTCGCTGACCGCCTCGCCTCGCACGCCGTGGCCGGCGTTCACCTCGAGACCCTCATCCTGTCCGCCTCGGTGGCCGTCCCCTGGCTCAGCCAGGTGGTGGGGACCCCCGTGTACCGCCTCCTCGGCTCCACCATCTCCCAGGGGCCCGGCGCCGTCAGGCGCCACTACTGCGAGCTCTGGCCCGGGCTGCTCGCCCTGTCCATCGTGCCGGCGACGGCCGTGACCGCCTGCGTCGGGATCGTCACCGGATGGGGCATCGGCGCATTGGTGGCCCACTTCGCTCTCATCATGGCGCACGTCATCTTCGTGCAGTCCCTCGTCGTGGCCGACCTCGGCTCGCGCCGCCACCTGTGGGCGCTGGGCTGGCTCGCCTACGCGATCACGCTGCTCATCGTGCCCGGCTGGTGGCTCGCGCCCCCGCTGGCCGGGGCGCTGAGTCAGATCCTCGCCATCGGCGGCGACCTGCGCGCCCTGGCCCGCCCCCGGCGCTTCGCCGTCGCCCCGGTGATCGCCGACATGTGGCGCGGCCTCATCCTGGGTGGCGTGCTGTGGGCCGACAAGCTTCTCCTGTTCGTCACCGTGGGCCGGCAGTTCGACGTCTCGCTGGTCTACCTGTGTCTCCAGCCCGCCGTCCTGGCCTACTCCTATTACTTCACCATCGCCTCGCCGCGTATCAACCAGGCCTTCGCCGGCTTCCACGACGCGCTGGAGAACGAGCCCATGAGCGCCCTGCGCCGCCGGGGGGCCGCGCTGCGGCGCATGGTCACCTGGTCCCTGGCGCGCATGGCCTCGGTGGGCAGCGCCGCGACGCTCGTCGTCGTCGCCCTGACCGCCATCCTCGCCCCCGGCGACATCGCCACGGTGACGGCCGTCAGCGCCGCCAGCCTCCTCCTGGCGATCCTCACCCTCCTCGCCTATGAGATCGACCATGCCGGCGACTCCCGGGCGGCCCTGGTCCTATCGGGGATCGCCGTCGTCCTCATCGCCGCCTCCTTCGCGGCCTTCGACTCCGTGAGCGCCTACGGCCCCATCGCCCTGGCCGCGATGGGCCTGAACGTCATCGGCGGTCTCATCCACCACCGGCACTGGAGCGCGCCCGAATACGCATTCTTCTGGGGAAAGGCACTGTCATGGTGAGTCTCACGCTCGATACCGCTCCGGAGGCGCTCGACGAGCGCGCCCCGCAGGCCCCCGCGCCGTTCGTGCCGGAGGAGCCCGCCCCCTCCCGGCCCGACGGCGTCCCGGCCGACGGCCACTACGAGGACGTCGACGTCGCTATCGTCATGGAGTCCACCTACCCCTACCTCAAGGGCGGGGTCTCGGCGGTCGTCCATGACATCATCACCGGCAACCCGGACAAGACCTTCGGGATCATCCACATCGCCTGGGACTCCGAGGCCCCGCACACCGACCTGTACGGCATGCCGTCCAATGTGGCCTGGGTCAGGGTGCTCTACCTGTCGATGGCCGAGCACCGCGACGACTTCCTGGCCGCCCGCCCCCGGGACCTGCGCATGAGCCGCGCCCAGCGGCGCGCCCTGTCGCGCCGGCTCCTCGGCGCGCTCATCGAGCTGGCCACCACCGGCGACGGCGAGGAGGTCTGGCGGCTCATCGACGAGGGCATGAGCCCCGCCACCCGCCGCTACCCCCTGTGGGCGCTGCTGGGCACCCAGGAGTTCATGGAGGCCTTCCGCGAGATGATGCCGGACCTGGGCATGCCCCTGTCCGAGCTCTTCTGGTGCCTGCGCGACTTCTTCTCCCTGGCGCACGCCGTCCTGGCCGATCCCGTGCCCCGCGCCGCCGTCTACCACGCCCACACCACCGGCTACGCCTCCCTGCTGGCGGCGGCCGCCGCCCGCCAGCACGGGGCCTCCTTCCTGCTCACCGAGCACAACCTCTACGTGCGCGACACCGTCAACACGCTCCTGGAGCGGCGCATGGACCTGCCGGTGCGCCTGAGCGACTACCGGGACTTCGACGTCACCGCGCGCGAGCGCATGTGGATGGCCTGGTGGATCGAGATGGGCCGCCTGTGCTACCCCCACGCCGACCTCATGACCTACCTCTACCCCCGCGCCATCGAGGAGGCCCAGGACCTCGGCGGCATCCCGGACAGGTCCGTGGTCCTGCCCAACGGGCTCGACGTCGAGGAGTTCGACGCCCTGTGGACCGCCCGCCGTGAGGTGATCGAGCGCATCCACGCCGAGGGCGACCGCCACCTGTGGAGGCTTGTCTACATCGCGAGGGTTGTGCCCATCAAGGGGCTGCTCGACCTCATCGAGGCCGTCGAGATCATGCGCGAGCGCGGCATGCGCATCCACCTCGACGTCTGCGGGCCCACCGAGCACGTGCCCGAGTACTTCGATCGCTGCGCGGCCCGCATCGCCGAGTTGGGGCTCCAGGACCTCATCACCATCCGAGGCACCGTGCGCGTGCGCGACCTGCTCGACGAGTTCGACCTGTTCGTCCTGCCGAGCTACAACGAGGGCCTGCCCGTGGTCTCCCTGGAGACGATGGGAGCCGGGATCCCGACCGTCTCCTCCGACGTCGGCGCCCTGCGCTCGGTGGTGGAGGACCCGATCAAGGCCGACGACGGCGGGTTCATCGGCCCGTGCGGGCTCATGCTCACCCCCGGTGATCCCGCCCTGCTCGCCGACCGCATCAACCAGGTCATCTCCAACCCCGGCCTGTACGAGGACATGTGCCACGCGGCCCGGCGCCGCGTCGAGACCGCCTTCAACCTGGGCCTGGTCAATGCCACCTACAACCGGATCTACAACGACCTCGCGAGTCAGCGCCGCGCCGCCCCCGCGAGGGCCCTCGGGGCCGCCGAGCCGCTGGCAGGGGGCGCATGACCGGCGTCGGCGCCTGGATCCGCTACGGCGGCCCCCTCCAGGCTCAGGACGTGGAGGAGGCGGCCCGGCACTACCGGGCCGCCATCCTCCAGCCCTGGGAGACGGCCGCCGCCGCGCGCCTCAAGGAGCTCGCTCCCCATATGACAGTCCTGGCCTACCAGTGCCTGTCCTCCACGCGGGACTTCGAGCCGCCCGAGCGCCTCGCCTCCGGGATCTCCCACGGCGAGGCCGCCCGCCACGGCTGGCACGCCCGGCGCCGCGACGGCTCCCTCATCGAATGGGATGGCTATCCGGGGCATTTCCAGGCCGCCGTCTGGGACCCCGACTACCGGCGCGCCTGGGTCGAGCGCGTGCGCGAGAGGATCGCCCCCACCGCCTTCGACGGCGTCATGGCCGACAACGACGTCTTCGACGACTACTACGGCCTCGGCCTACCCATCGAGGGCGCTGACGATCCCGCCGCGCTGCGCGACTCCCTCGGGATGCTGGTGGACGAGGCCGGCGCCGCCCTGGCGGGCATCGGCCGGATCCTCGTTCCCAACATCGCCGAGGCCCGCCGCGAGCCCGGCCGCTGGGAGCGCCACAGCGCCTGGGGCGGGGGCTTCGACGAGTGCTGGCTCGGCTGGGGCGACGACTCCTTCCTCGACGCCACCGCCGCGCTCGCCCAGGCTCATCAGCTCACCGCCCCCGGCCTGACGATCGTGCGCGCCCCCAGCGGGGGCGCCGGAGCGCCCCGGGCCCTCTACGGGTTGGCCGCCTTCTGGGTGCTGGGCGGCGGGCGCGGCGCCTTCGCCTCCACCGGCCACGACGACTACTCGCGCCTGGCCTGGATGCCCGCCCTCGACGCCGACCTCGGAGCGCCCCTGGGGCCTCCCCGGCACCGAGGCCTCCTGTGGCGGCGCGACTTCGAGCGGGGGGTCGCCATCGTCAATCTCGACGGCGCCCGCGGCGCCCGCCCCCGGCTTCCCGCCGGGCTCGTGGCACCGGGCCCCCGGGGTGGGGCCGACGGCGCGCCCCTGCCCCGGCGCCCGCTCCTGGGCCCGAGGTCCGGGCTCATCGCCCTGCGGCCCTGAGGCCCTCCGAGCGCCGCGGGGCCCTCGGGTCACCTCCGTTGAATCATCGCGGCTTGAACCTAGGACTGAAGTCACATTAGAGTGGGGAGGCCTGACCAGCGCGATGCCGCGCGACTGACGACTGAAAGGGGCAAGGATGCCCAAGTACGTGTACCGCTTCAGTGAGGGAGACAAGGACCAGAAGGACCTCCTGGGCGGCAAGGGTGCGAACCTCGCCGAGATGACCCGCCTCGGCCTGCCCGTTCCCCCCGGCTTCACGATCACCACCGACGCCTGCCGGGCCTACCTCGCCGACGGCGCGGTCCCCGACGAGCTCGCCGTCCAGGTGACCACCGCCCTGCGGCAGGTCGAGGAGGAACTCGGTCGCGAGCTCGGCGCCCCCGAGGACCCCCTGCTCGTCTCCGTGCGCAGCGGCGCCAAGTTCTCCATGCCCGGCATGATGGAGACCGTCCTGAACATCGGCCTCAACGACTCCTCCGTCGATGGGCTCGCCGAGGCCAGCGGGGACGCGCGCTTCGCCTGGGACTCCTACCGCCGCCTCATCCAGATGTTCGGCAAGACTGTCCTGGACATCGATGGCGAGTACTTCTCCAGCGCCCTCGACGCCAAGAAGGCCTCGCGCGGCGTCGTTCTCGACTATGAGCTCGACGTCGACGCCCTGCGCGAGCTCGTCGAGGAGTACAAGGCCATCGTCCGCGAGCAGGCCGGCATCGACTTCCCCCAGGACCCCCGCGGCCAGCTCGACATGGCCACCGAGGCCGTCTTCCGCTCCTGGAACACCGAGCGCGCCCACATCTACCGGCGCCGCGAGAAGATCCCCCACGACCTGGGCACGGCCGTCAACGTGTGCACGATGGTCTTCGGCAACATGGGGCAGACCTCCGGCACCGGTGTCTGCTTCACCCGCGACCCCTCCACCGGCCGCTCCGGCGTCTACGGGGACTACCTCGTTAACGCCCAGGGCGAGGACGTCGTCGCCGGTATCCGCAACACCCTGTCCCTGGCGGACCTGGAGTCCCTCGACCCGGAGTCCTACAAGGACCTGCGCGCGGCCATGCGCAAGCTCGAGACCCACTACCGCGACCTGTGCGACATCGAGTTCACCATCGAGCGCGGCAAGCTGTGGCTCCTCCAGACCCGCGTGGGCAAGCGCACCGCCGCCGCGGCCTTCCGCGTGGCCACGCAGCTCGTCGACGAGAAGCTCATCACCACCGACGAGGCCCTCACCCGCGTTACCGGGGAACAGCTCAACCAGCTCATGTTCCCGCAGTTCTCCACCACGGGGGAGCGGGACCTGCTCACCAAGGCCATGCCCGCCTCGCCCGGCGCCGCCGTCGGCTTCATCGCCTTCGACAACGCCGAGGCCGTCGCCCGCGCCGAGGCCGGCGAATCCGTCATCCTCGTGCGACGCGAGACCAACCCCGACGACCTGCCCGGCATGGTGGCCGCCTCCGGCGTGCTCACCGCGCGCGGCGGCAAGACCTCCCACGCCGCCGTCGTCGCCCGCGGCATGGGCAAGACCTGCGTGTGCGGCGCCGAGGCCCTCGAGGTCGACGCCGCCGCCAGGACCGTGCGAGTCGCCGGGCGCGACGAGCTCCTCACCAGCGAGGACATCATCGCCATCGACGGCACCACCGGCGAGGTCTTCCTCGGCTCGGTGGAGGTGGCCGACTCGCCCGTCATGACCTACCTGCGCCGCGGCCTGGAGATCGCCCTGGACAGTGCCGGCGACGTCGACAACCGCGAGCTCATCACCAGCGTCGACCGCCTCATGCGCCACGCGGATAAGGTCCGGCGCCTGGCGGTGCGCGCCAACGCCGACAACCCCGACGATGCCCGTCACGCCATCCACCGCGGCGCCGAGGGCGTGGGCCTGTGCCGCACCGAGCACATGTTCCTCGGCGAGCGCAAGAAGTTCGTCCAGAACCTCATCCTGGCCTCCACCGATGCCGAGCGCGAGGCGGCCCTCGCCGCCCTCCTGCCCCTGCAGAAGGGTGACTTCGTCCAGATGTTCGAGACGATGAACGGCAAGCCCATGACCGTTCGCCTTATCGATCCGCCCCTGCACGAGTTCCTCCCCGACCTCACCGAGCTCAGCGTCAAGGTGGCCGTCGACCGGGAGAAGGGGGTCCTCGACCCCGCGGATGAGGCCCTCCTGGCCGTGGTGCGCAAGAGCCACGAGGCCAACCCCATGCTCGGCCTGCGCGGCGCCCGCCTCCTGCTGACCATGCCCGGGCTCATCGAGCTCCAGGTGCGCGCCATCGCCGAGGCCGCCGTCGAGCGCCTGCGTGCCGGGGGAGACCCGCGCCCCGAGATCATGATCCCGCTCATCGGCTCCGTCCGGGAGCTCCAGATCGCCCGCGAGCGCGCCGAGGCCGTCCTGGCCGAGGTCGGCGCCGAGTCCGGCTACGACCTCTCCTTCCCGATCGGCTGCATGATCGAGTTGCCCCGCGCCGCCGTCACCAGTTCCCACGTGGCGGAGGAGGCCGACTTCTTCTCCTTCGGCACTAACGACCTGACCCAGACCACCTGGGGCTTCTCCCGCGATGACGTCGAGACCTCCTTCGTGGGCCGCTACATCGATGAGGCGATCTTCGGCACCTCCCCGTTCGAGTCCATCGACGTCGACGGCGTGGGCGCCATGGTGCGCCTGGGCGTCGAGGGCGGCCGCTCGACCAAGCCCGGGATGAAGATGGGCGTGTGCGGCGAGCACGGCGGAGACCCCGAGTCCATCGCCTTCTTCCACTCCGCGGGCGTCGACTACGTGTCCTGCTCCCCGTTCCGCGTCCCCGTGGCGCGCCTCGAGGCCGGCCGCGCCGCCGTCCTCACCCCGGAGCCGGACCGGCAGTAGGCCTCGTGCCGCGCTCATCCGCGGCCTCGTGTGGGCCACCGGTGATGGCGCCCATCGCCTCCTCGTGGGGTGGTGGGCGCCGTCGCGCGTCCCGGCGTGCCCCGCGCCCCGTGCCCGCCTCTTTTTTTCCCCCCCCCCCCCCGCCGAGACCGGTCGAAAACACGGGCGAGACCGGTCGTTGTTAAGGGCGAGACCGGTTGGTTGTCCACAGGGTGGTGCTGGTGGGGCGGGGTTAGTGGGGGTTTTCCACAGATTGGCGGTGGGGTCTAGCGCCGGGGGTGGGTGGGGTCCTAGGGTTGGGGCCCGACGGCGATGCCGCCGTCGTCTGGGGCCGACCTGGGGCCTCGCGCTTGCCCTGGTCCATGACCGCATCGACTCCTCGCTTGGAAGGCCCCAGAACCCATGACCCCCGCGCCCCGCCCCTCGCCAACCCACGCCGGCGACCCCGCTGCGCCCCAACAACGCGGCGCCACCCCTCACCCACCCGGCCGGCGCCGTGGGCGCCTCGAGGCGCGGATGGGCCGGTGGGCTCGCCCGGTGGCGCTGGCGCTGGTGTCCTGCTGCGCCCTGGCGCCGGGACTGCTGACGGCCTGCGCCAAGGACCCCGCCCCGGCGCCGACTACTCCGACGACGTCGCCCACCCAGCACACCACCACCCCCGCCGAAACCCCCGCCAGCGCGGCGACCACTCCCAGTGCCAGCGCGGCCCCCTCACTCAGCCCCGAGCTGGCCGCTCAAAGAGCCACCGCCCTGGCCATGCCCAAGCCCCCCATGCCCGCGGAGGCCACTGAGAACACCCAGCAAGGCGCCGTGCGCGCCGCCGTGCGCTTCTTCGAGCTCTACCGCTACGCCTTCGTCACCGGCGACACCACCGACCTGGCCGCCATGAGCGAGGATCGCTGCGTCTTCTGCAAGTCCGCCATCGACGACGCCACCGCGCTCCACAAAAGCGGAGGATGGGCCAATTCGTGGACCCTAAGGATCACGAACATCGAGTACAACCCCCCAGGGGAGGGGAAGGAGTACTGCGGGATTAGATTCACCGTGATATCAGGAGAGTCAACAACAATGAACCGTCACGGCGAGTTGGTCGAAGATCCAGTCGAAGAGGCGAAGATCTTTTTGATACTGCGGTACAGTGATGGCATGTGGCGCGTCGGAGGGGTATCGGTGAAATGATGCTGCGAACGACTCTGGTGGCCGCCTTGATAATATTCTCCTCGCCCCTTGTGGCGCCATCCGAAAGCCATGGTCCGGAAGGCAAGGACCGGGAACTCCTCGGTAAAGCTTCCGACAATGAAGTAACCGTGATGTCATCGTCTTACAAGGAGGTTCGGGTTGGGCTTGGCTTCTCGCCGTCGGCCGGTGGGGACGGCAGGGCCGGTGGGGATGGTGGGGGCGGGCCAGCAGTGGTGGTCTCTGCCGGGCAGTCCCAGGCAGGGCCGGTGGAGGGCGATCACATCTGCGACGGGCAAGACGCCCAGGGCAACGACATCGGCGCGTGCCGCTTCCAACCAGCCCCCACGCGCCCCCAACCACCCGCACCCGCCGACGCACCGGTCCCGGCCGCCCCGGCCCCGATCATCCTGACCTCCCGCGACGTGGCCACCCTCATCGTCGAGGGCTCGGGCATCACCCTCCAACCACCCGGGGACACCATCTTGCTGCACATGCCCCTGATCGCCCACACCAACCCCGCCACTCGAACACTATCCACCACCGTGGGCCCCACCCGCGTGGATATCGAGGCCACGCCCGCCACCTACACCTGGAACTGGGGGGATGGCACCACCACGACCACCACCGACCCCGGGCATCCCTACCCCCACCAGACCGTGACCCACCTGTACGCCACCACCGCCGACAACGTCACCGTCACCCTGACTACCACCTGGCAAGCCCGCTACCGCCCCACCGGCACCACCACCTGGAAACCCGTCGACGGCTACATCACCACCACCCAGGCCGCGCCACCCCTCAGCATCCGCCGCCTGGTCCCCTACCTCACCGACGACGCCGAAGAGCACCACAACCACTAACCCACCCCCACTAAGCCCACCCCCGAACCGGTCTCGCCCCTCACAACAACCGGTCTCGCTCCTCATAACGACCGGTCTCGCTCGTGATTTCGACCGGTCTCGATGAAAGAGGGGAGGGGAGGGGAGGGGCTATGGGGCGCTGGGGGAGGAGGGGGAGGCCCCGTCGTCACCCTCGGCCTCGTCGCGGCGGCGACGGCGGATGTCCCGCTCCAGGCTTCGCAGGAACTCCGGGTCGTCGTCTGGGCCCAGGGGCCGCGGCCTCTCGGGGCGGCGGAACTCCACTGCCTCGCGCGAGGACCAGAACTTGGGCTCGACGACGCCCCCGCGCTCCTCAGCGGCCTTCACCCGCGAGGTGATGATCCACGCGATCGGCCCCACACCGGTCAGAGCCAGGATGATGAGGAGCCACATGGGCTTCGGGAGTCGCGCGGGCATGTCCTCGCCCGGGGTGCGGGCGCAGTCCAGCACCGAGTAGATCGCCAGGGCGAACAGGAGGACGATGAGAACGGCGCGCACGCCCCCACCATATCCGAGTCGTCGACCGCGGGCGGGCCGAGTCCGGGCGGCGCGATGGCGCGAGCGATGCGAGGATGCCCCTGTGAGCGCGCGCCCGGCCCCCCTCCTCCTGCGCGGCGGCACCGATCCCGACGCCGTCGCCGGGCTCCGGGCCGCCCTGATCCCCCTGCTCGCCCTGGAAGCCTCCCGCCCCGCCCCCTCCACGGCTGCCCCAGCGCCCGGCGCCGCCTCCCGCCCATTACTCGTCCCCATCGCCCCGCATGAGGATGAGGCCCACGTCCGCGCCGACCTCGCGCGACGTCTCGACCCCTTCGGCCCCGCCGCCCGCGCCGACGTCCTCCTGCGCACCTCGGGCTCCACCACGGGCACCGGCTCCCTCATCGCCATGAGCGCCACCGCTCTTGCCGCCTCCGCCCGCGCCACCCACGCGCGCCTGGTCGGGCCCGGCACCTGGGTCCTCGCCCTCCCTGCGCACCACGTCGCCGGGCTCCAGGTCCTCGTGCGCTCGCTCGTGGCCGGGATTGAGCCCATCGTCGTCGATGCCACCGGCGGGTTCACGACCGGCGCGCTCACCGACGGACTCACCCGCGCCCTCGCCACCAGCGGCGGCCCGGTCTACCTCTCCCTCGTGCCCACCCAGCTCCTGCGTGCCCTGGCGGATCCTGACTGCGCCCGCGCCCTGGCCCGCGCCAGCGCCGTCCTCCTCGGCGGGGCCGCCGCCGACGCCGCCCTGCTCGCCCGGGCCCGCGGCGCCGGCATCCCCATCGTCACCACTTATGGGATGAGCGAGACCGGCGGCGGCTGCGTCTACGACGGCGCCCCCCTCGACGGCGTCACCGTCACCATCGAGGACCCCGACACCACCGGCGCGGGCCGCATCGCCCTGGCGGGCCCCGTCCTCGCCCTCGGATACGCCCACCGCGAGCCTCCCGGCGGGCCCGGGGCCGAGGAGCCCTCCTCGCGCTTCACCGCCCGCGACGGGCGGCCCCTCCTGCTCACCTCTGATCGCGGTCGCCTTGACGGGCGCGGTCGCCTCACGGTCCTCGGGCGCCTCGACGACGTCATCATCAGTGGTGGCATCAAGGTGGACCCCCATGAGGTCGAGGCCGCTCTCCTGCGCCTGCCAGGGGTCGGGGAGGCCTGCGTCGTCGGGATTCCCGATGCCCGGTGGGGCAGTGCCGTGGCGGCCGCCGTCGTGCCCGAGGCCACCGGGGGCGGAGGGCTGGATGCCGAGGCCCTGCGCTCCGCCGCGCGCGCCGCCCTGCCGGGCGCCAGGGCCCCCAAGCGCGTCGTCGTCGTGCCCGGACTGCCCCAGCGAGGCCCTGGCAAGCCCGACCGGCGCGCCGTCGCCACCCTCCTGGCCGAGCCGAGCCGGCCGGGGGCCTCCCGGCCGGGCCCCTGATCCCGATCCGCGGGCGGCCCCTGACGCGCCCCCGGGCGCCGTTCTCCACGCGCGGCCCATCCACGGGCTCTCCCGCGCGGCCAGCCCGTCGTGGGCGCGGACGGTCGCCCGCGATAGGCTCTCAGGCGCATCCCCTCCGAGAGGACCCCATGAGCAGACCAGTCCACCAGGAATCGCCCGTCCGCGCTACGAATTGGGCGGAGGTCGTGCGCCTGCGCACTCTGCCCGCCGCCGTCGCGCCCGTCCTCCTGGGAGCTGGCGCCGCCACCTCATTGGGTGTCGGGTCCCTGCTTCGCACGCTGCTCGCGGCGGGCGTCGCCCTGGCCCTCCAGATCGGCTGCAACCTCGCCAATGACTACTCCGACGGCGTGCGCGGCACGGACGATCAGCGCACCGGGCCGCCGAGGCTGACCGCCTCGGGGCAGGTGGCGCCCCGCGCCGTCAAGCTCGCCGCCTTCGCCTGCTTCGGGATCGCCGCGGCTCTCGGACTCGCCCTGGTGGCTCTGACGGGTCAGTGGTGGCTCATCGGCGTCGGCGTGGCCGCCGTGGCCGCCGCCTGGTTCTACACCGGTGGTCCTCGCCCCTATGGCTACGCCGGCCTGGGAGAGGTGTTCGTCTTCGTCTTCTTCGGGCTCGTGGCCACCTGTGGCACCGCCTACGTCCAGGGCGGGGCCGTGCCCGGATGGCTCTGGCTCGCCGCCTGTGGGATCGGCCTCATCGCCTGCTCCCTGCTCATGGTCAACAATCTGCGCGACATCAACACCGATCCCGTCCACGGGAAGAGGACGCTGGCCGTGCGCCTCGGCGAGTCCCGCGCCCGCAGGGCCTACACGGTCATGGTGCTCATGCCGGTGCTCATCGCCGCCGGATCGCTCGTCTGGGCGCATACCGCCGTCGGCGGCGCCTGGGACGTCGTGGCCATCGTCGACGTCGTCTGCCCCCTCGTCATCGTGTTCCCCTTCGCCTGGCGCGCCACGACCGCCGTGCGCGCCGGGGCCACCGGCCACGAGCTCATCGGCTCCCTTCGCAACGCGGGCCAGTACGAGCTCGTCTACGGCGTCGTCATCGGCCTGGCCTTCCTCATCGTGGGGACTTGAGGCCCTCGGGCACGACGGCGCCCCGGCGCCCGCCGAGTACTGGGCAGTACTGGACGGGGCGCCGGGGCGCCGCCGCTCGCGGGTCTCAGTTGCCGCTGTCCGGGCTCATGGAGTCGTCGCTCATCGAGTCGTCCCTCATGGAGTCGTCGCTCATCGAGTCGTCGCTCATCGAGTCGGCGGGGGCCTCGGAGGCGCTGTCGCCCATGGCGCCGCCGTCGCCCATCTTGTCGCCGTCCGTGGTGGAGTCATCCATCATCGAGCCAGCGGGCTCGGCGGAGGCCCCGGCGTCCGTGGCAGCCGGAGCCGTGGTGGCCGGAGCCGTGGTGGCCGCGGGGGTCGTGCTCACGGAGCCGCCGGAGTTCGAGGACCCGCAGGCGGCCACGCCGAGGGCGGCGATGGCGACGAGGGCGGCGGCCATGGTGGTGCGAATGCGCATGTGCTTCTCCTGGTGTTGGGGTGATGCGAGCGCGCGAGAAGCGCGGCGTCTCGGTCTGGTCGCGACACCATAACGAATAGATCACTGTGGATTCTGTGATACTCCCCATATGCGCTGGTGGTCGCGGGACTCCTCTGGCCTCCCCTGATTGCTGCGCGGCCCGGAATCGCGGGCCAATCCGTCGCGCTTCCTCCCGCTCGTGCCGGCGGGAATCTCCCGGGGCCCGTCTCAAGGAGTGCCCACGGGTCCCATCCGCGCCGGTCCTCACGGACTTGATCGGCCCGTCGGCGCCCCTCCCCCCTCAGGCGTAGAAAAGCGGCCGACCGCATCGTGATGCGGTCGACCGCCAGCGGGTACGACGAGCCCTCGGCGCGGCCCTCTCCCCAACTCAGAGGCCGCGCCGAGGGAGCTTTTACTCCGCGTTCGTCGCGGGGGTCACTTCGCGGCGTCAGTCGCCTTGCCGTCGCTCATCTTGTCGCCCTTGCCGTCGGACATCTTGTTGTCCTTGCCGTCGGACATCTTGTCGCCCTTGCCGTCGGACATCTTGTCGCCCTTGCCGTCGGACATCTTGTCGCCCTTGCCGTCGGACATCTTGCCGGCGGTGGAGGTCGCGGCGGGCTTGGTGTCCTTCGAGTCGCTGGACGAGCCGCAGGCGGCCAGGCCCACCGCGGAAATGGCGATGAGGCCAGCAGCAAGAGCGGTGCGAGCGGTGCGAATACGCATGGGAGTTCTCCTCTACGAAGGTTCTAGGTCAGGCCTGCCTCGTGGCGAGCCATCACCCCTCGTTCGGGGCTGGGGCCCAGCCGGATCGGATCAATCAATGTGACGCTCGCCATGCATCGTCCATCGTCGTTCCACCCATCCACTGACCGCCCGGCGCCGAACAAGGGGTGAATCAATCACACAGACACGCTTAGGAGCCCAGATGCTCATCAGTCTTGTCCTCATTGGCTTCTTCGGAGGCCTTATCACGGGCATATCACCGTGCATCCTGCCGGTCCTGCCCGTCATCCTCCTATCCGGCGGCGCCCAGGGCGCCAAGGGCGAGGGTGGGAAGACCCCCTCGCGCCTGCACCCCTACCTCGTCGTCGGCGGCCTCGTCCTGAGCTTCACCACCTTCACCCTCATCGGCTCCACACTGCTCAACCTGCTGGGCCTCCCGCAGGACACGCTCCGCTGGGCCGGCGTGGTGCTCCTCGCCCTCATCGGCGTGGCCATGATCATCCCGAAGGTCATGGAGATCATCGAGCGCCCCTTCGCGCGCTTCCAGAGCCTGGGAGGCGGCAAGCGCCCCACGAACGGATTCCTCCTCGGGCTCGTCCTGGGAACCGCCTATGTGCCCTGCGCCGGGCCCGTGCTCGCCGCCGTCTCCGTGGCGGGCTCCACCGGCAAGATCGGCGCCGACACGGTCGCCCTCGCCGTCTCCTTCGGCCTGGGAACCGCCGTCCCCCTGCTGTTCTTCGCCCTGGCCGGCCGCGGCATCACCGAGCGCCTCAAGGCCTTCCGCACGCGCCAGAAGGGCGTGCGCATCGCCGCCGGCGCCATGATGATCTTCCTGGCCGTCGCCCTGGTGACCGACCTGCCCGCCGCCGTTCAGCGCTCCCTGCCGGACTACACCGCCTCCCTCCAGGCCAAGACGGATCAGGCGCTGAGTTCCACCCGTCAGAACTCCGAGGGCCGGGGGGCCTGCGTCGACGGCGCCGACCACCTGGAGAACTGCGGCACCGTCCCGGAGCTGACCGGGATCAACGCATGGTTTAACACCCCCGGCGATCAGGCGCTGACCGCGGCCGACCGCGAGGGCAAGGTCCAGCTCTTGGACTTCTGGGCCTACTCCTGCATCAACTGCCAGCGCTCCATTCCGGGTCTTGAGAGGCTCTACAAGACCTACAAGGACTCCGGTCTGCAGGTCATCGGCATCCACTCTCCGGAGTACGCCTTCGAGAAGGAGGTTGACAACGTCCGCGCCGGTGCCCAGAAGCTCGGGATCACCTACCCGGTCGCCGTCGACTCCAGCCTGGCCACCTGGACCGCCTTCGACAACCACTACTGGCCCGCCCACTACCTCGTGGACGCCACCGGGGAGTTGCGCCAGGTGAAGTTCGGCGAGGGCGGCGAGGCGACCACCGAGAAGCTCGTCCGCGAGTTGCTCAGGCAGGCCAACCCCTCCGCCCAGCTCCCCGAGCCCATCTTCAGTGAAGCGGACAACGCCCCCGACGTCTCTGCGGAGCGCAGCCCTGAGACCTACCTCGGCTCCGACCGCGCCCAGTACTTCGCCGGTGGCGTCCTCAAGCCCGGCCCCGGGAACTTCACCTTCCCCGCCAAGCAGAGGACGAGCAGCTTCGCCCTCGAAGGAGCCTGGTTCGTCGAGGGCCAGCAGATCCGCCCCGATGGCGCTCCCGGCAAGTTGCGCCTGTCCTGGAAGGGCAAGAACGTCTACCTCGTGGCCTCCGGAGAGGGGAACATCACCTGGAAGAACGCCGACGGCGAGGAGAAGACGACCCACATCTCCGGAACGCCGAACACCAATGAGCTCGTGAGCATGGACAAGCCCTCGTCGGGGGAGTTGGAGCTCACGGTTGACCCGGGGGTCTCCCTGTACTCCTTCACCTTCGGGTGAGGCGTGCAGTCCCCGGCTGCGAATGGGAAGAGAGGAGGAGAACGATGAGGAGGCGCCCCACCGGGCCCGTACTATGCGCAGTGTGGAAAAGCAGCGGCGCACTGAGCACGGAGACGAGGCCGACGCTCTCCTGGGACGTGTTGCCCAGGGGGACGAGAATGCCTTCGCCGAGTTGTACGACGCCTGGGCGGGGCGCCTCCTCGCCCTCATCATCCGCATCGTCATCGACCGGTCCCAGAGCGAGGAAGTCCTCCAAGAGGTCATGCTCGAGGCCTGGCGCCGAGCACCCTCCTTCGACCCCTCCCGGGGGACGGGCCGGGCCTGGCTCGTCACCATGGCGCGCCACCGGGCCATCGACAGGGTCCGCTCCTCCCAGGCCGCGAGGGACCGCGAGGACGCCTGGCAGGGATACCTGCCCGATAGCGACGTCACCGCGGCAGAGGTGGAGGACCGCATGGAGGCCGGCAGGGTCCGCGATGCCCTCGACGCCGTCGGGGAGCCCCACCGCACGACGATCGCCCTGGCCTACTTCACCGGCCTCACCCACACCGAGATCGCCGAGCGGATGGGCGTGCCGCTGGGCACCGTTAAGAGCCGCATCCGGGACGGGATGGCCAAGATGAGAACGCACTTAGGAGAGCAACGATGAGCAGGGAGGGACAGGACATGACCGCGGCAACGCGCATCGGCGTTGATGATGAGGAGCTCCGCAAGCTCCTCGACGGCGAGACCGGCGCCCTCCTCGGCGCATCACTGACCCCCGTCGAGCCGTCCGCCGGGATGCGCGCGGCGCTCCTGGAGCGGATCAAGGGCGTCGAGCAGGACGGGGCGGCCCCGGCCCCCGGCGACCACTCGGAGACGGGACGCGCGGACGCCCCTCGCGGCTCCGACGACGCCGAGGAGCTCGCCCCCGTCATCCCGCTGCGCCGCCGCCGCGCCTGGCGCTACACGGCCCAGGCGGCGGCCGCCGTCGCGCTTATCGCCGCGGGCTTCGGCGCCGGGTACGGCAGCGGCTACGGATCGGGCTATGACGGCGGCCATGACACCGCCATGGAGCACGTGACCCCGATGATCGACTACACCCACCTCAATCAGGCCCAGGACGTCCGGCGCGTCACTGACACCATGTCCGACGGGCATGTGGCCACGCTGACCTGGAGCGAGGGCATGTCCATGACGGCCCTGTCGCTCCCGGCGGCGATGTCCGCCTCGACCGGTGGGACCGCTTTGCAGATGTGGCTGGAGGATCCGACCTCGGGCATCACCTCGCTGGGCACCTACGCCCCCGATAAGGGCACTACCTTCACCTTCCTCCCCATGATGCCGAAGCCCGGGCAGCGCGTCCTCATCACGGCAGAGCCTGCCGGGGGCTCCGCCCAGCCGACGACGCGGCCGCTCGTGGTCCTCGCCGTCGGTGGGCAGGGCGGCGATGGGGGGAGCGGCCAGGGCGCGGGGCCGAGCGGCCCGGCCTCCACGCCGTCGTCATCCGCCGCCAGCCACGCCTGAGACGCCTGGCCCGAGCAGTGAGCGGCCCCGGTACCGAGTTCGGTACCGGGGCCGCTCGCGCGCGAGGAGGAGAGCGTCAGCGGGCGCCCTCGGCCAGGGGCGCCTCGGCGTCGGGCTCGCCCGTGATCCGGTTGCGGATATCGCGGCGCACCACCTCGATGCTCCACAGCCAGACGATGTGCCCGAAGAACTCCGAGAAGTGCTCGGACCAGGTCTGCGCGCCAGCGACCCAGGGGAAGGGGTTCGGTGCCCATCCCAGCAGCGGCATGACGACGACGTGCGCGCCCACGTACACGAGGATGCCGAAGGCGGCGCCTTGCCAGAGCTTGATGCCGGGGTAGTACTCGGCGAGGACGCAGTAGATGAGCGCGAACACGATCGCGAAGCCGAAGTGCACGATGAAGGACATGATCGGCGCCGGGTTGTTGTTGAAGGTCACCGTGGCGTGCGAGGCGTCATGGGACATGCCGAACCACTCCAGCATCGACTGCGGGGGGTTGGTCTCCGAGCGAATGCCCGGGGTGCGGGGCGGGAAGGGGACCTCCCAGCCGAATTTCACGATGGCGGAGAAGAAGCCTCCGATGAGGCCGACGATGATCGCCGCGCCGATGCGGCGGCGGGCCGGATCCGTCCTGGTAAGCAGTGATGACATGGGGAGATCTCCTTGGTCGATGTGCCGTGGAATATAACTAGAAGTAGTAGGGGAAGGGGGACCAGTCCGGCTCGCGGCGCGCTAGGAAGGCATCCCGGCCCTCGACGGCCTCATCGGTCATGTAGGCCAGGCGCGTGGCCTCCCCCGCGAAGACCTGCTGGCCGGCCAGGCCGTCATCAGCCAGGTTGAAGGCGTACTTGAGCATGCGGATCGCCTGGGGCGACTTGGAGGCCACGATGGCGGCGTACTCCAGCGCCCGCTCCTCCAGCTCGGCATGGGGCACCGCCTCATTGACCACGCCCCAGCGCTCGGCGTCGTGGGCGTCGTAGGGGCGGGCGAGGAAGAAGATTTCCCGGGCGCGCTTGTCCCCGCACTGGCGGGCCAGCAGCGCCGAGCCGTAGCCGGCGTCGAAGGAGCCCACGTTCGCGTCGGTCTGCTTGAAGCGCGCGTGCTCGATAGAGGCCAGCGACAGGTCGCACACGACGTTGAGCGAGTGCCCGCCGCCGGCGGCCCAGCCGCTCACCGCGGCGATGACGACCTTGGGCATCATGCGGATGAGCCTCTGGACCTCGAGGATGTGCAGGCGCCCCGCCCGGGCGGTGTCCGCGCGGGCCCGTGCCGCCGCCACATCGGCCTCATGGGAGTAGGCCCCCGACGGCGCCGGGCCCTGCGGGGCCGCGGCGGTGCCGCTGGCGCGGGCAGCGCCGTCATCGGTCTCATAGAGGTAGCCGTCGCGGCCCCGGATGCGCTGATCCCCGCCCGAGGAGAAGGCCCAGCCGCCGTCGCGCGGGGAGGGGCCGTTGCCGGTGAGGATGACGGCGCCGACGTCGCCGCTCATGCGCGCGTGGTCGAGCGCCGCGGCGAGTTCGTCGACGGTGCGGGGCCGGAAGGCGTTGCGCACCTCGGGGCGGTTGATCGCCACCCGTACCACGGGAAGGTCCCGCAGCCAGGTACCCTCGGCGTCCCGCTCGCAGCCGCGGTGGTAGGTGACGTCGGTGAGCTCGCCCGCGCTGAAGCCCTCGATCTCCCTCCAGCGCAGGGGGTCGAAGATCTCCGAGACGCGGCGGGGCAGGGGGTGCTCGGAGCCCCTCGCGGTGCTGGCGTGCCCGGGGGCGGGCGCGGACGGCCTTGGAGGGGTGGATGGGGCTGACGAAGAAGATGCGGAGGTCATGGGCATCAGGGTAGGCGAGAGGCGCTGGGGGGAGCGCCGTTACGCTGGGGCCATGAACGAGTCCCAGCCCAGTGCCGCGCCTCGCACGATGCCAGGCGTCGCGTCCGCCAACGCCGTCCGCGCCACCGCAGAGCCCGTGGCGGCGGGCGGCGCCCACCATCGCCAGGCCATCCCCGCGACCCAGGGCGGGGGGCGGGTTGACTCTGAGGTCGGCCGGCTGCGCGAGGTCATCGTCCACCGGCCCGGCGCGGAGGTCTCCCGCCTGACGCCCATCAACGCGAACAGCCTCCTGTTCGACGACGCCCTCGACGTCGAGCTCGCCCAGGCCGAGCACGACGCCCTCACCGCGATCCTGCGCGGGCACGGCGTCATCGTCCACGACTTCCGCGACCTGCTCGCCGAGTCCCTGGCCGTGCCCGAGGCCCGCGCCCTCGTCCTGGAGCAGGCCGTGGGCCCCGAGGAGGTGGGACTGTCCACCTCCGAGGTGCTCACCGCCTACCTCGGGGGCCTGCCCGACGCCGAGCTCGCCGAGATCCTCCTGGCGGGCCTCACCCGCGCTGAGCTGCGCGACCGCCTTGACGCCTCCGATTCCAGGATCTTGTTCGCCACGACCTTCCTGTCGACTCTCGAGGGCCAGTTCGTCATCTCCCCGCTGCCCAACCACCTGTTCACGCGCGACGCCTCCTCGTGGATGTACGGCGCCTGCCACCTCAACCCGATGGCCCTGGCCCCCCGTCGCCGTGAGACCGCCAACTACGAGGCGGTGTACCGCTACCACCCCGCGTTCGCCGACCGGGCCGTGCTCTGGTCCACCCCGCGCCACGCCACGGGCGCCACCGTTGAGGGCGGCGACATCCAGGTGATGGGCAACCGGACCCTCGTCGTGGGGCTCTCGCACCGCTCCACCGCCGCGGGCGTCGAGCGCCTGGCCTCCCGGCTCTTCGCCGACGGCGCCGCGGACCGCGTCATCGGTGTCCACATGCCCGATCGCGCCTTCTACACCGAGCTCGATGCCGTCATGCACCTGGACACCCTCATGTCGATGGTCGCCCCGGACACCTACCTGCGCTTCGCGGGCTTCGACGACGTCACCACCGTGGAGATCGAGCCCGGCCCCACCCACGGCTCGGCGACGCCGGGCCTGAAGGTCACGATCCACGACGGCGCCGAAATGGACCAGGTCCTGGCCCGGGCGGCAGGCATCGATTCCTTCCGAATCATCAGCCCCGACATGACCGATGAGGCCGAGGCCCTGCGGGAGCTGGCACGCGATTCCTGCAACGTCGTCGCCCTCGCCCCGAACCTCGTCATCGGCTACGCCCACAACCGGCGCGCCAATGAGGCGCTGCGCGCCGCGGGCGTCGAGGTGATCGAGACCCCCGGCGTCGAGCTCGTCCGGGGCCGTGGCGGCGGCCATTGCATGACCTGCCCCATCACCCGCGACGCCGTGTGAGCGTGCTGCGCGCGGCCGCGGGGCGTCAGGCAGCGGGCTTAGGGCGGTAGGCCGTCAGGCGCCCCGAGTCGTCGTAGGCGATGAGCTCGCCGCCGTCGGGGGTGACGTTCCATGAGGAGAGGTCCCCGATCCTCATCGCCCCCGACTCGGCGCCCGAACCGGGATCGACCAGGTGCAGGTACAGGTCATGATCCCGAACCTCGCGCACTTCGGCCAACGGCCCGGTTCCCATCATCGTCGTGTAGGTGACCGGCAGCAGCCGGCATTCGGCGCCGTTACCGGTGCCAGTGCGGCTGCGTCGGGTCAGCGAGTTGATGCCCGGCATGGACAGGGTCGCGTCACCGTGAACGAGTGTGGCGGAGCAGGTGCCGTCTTTCGCCTCCGCGGAGACTTTCATCGTCGATGGGGCCCAGGAGGTGTCCGCGTTCTCGATCCAGGCGCGGGCCTGCTCCGCGCTGATCGGCGTGGGGGAGTAGGGGAATGTGCCGTAGTCCTTTGAGTCGTCCCGGCGAGCGTCTCCGAGGGGGGTGCCGTCGGGGGAGTACAGGGAGACTCGCTCCTCATCCTCGAATTTGTCCGAGATGCCGACGAGCCAGCCATCGGACAGGGGCGCTACGAGGGCGGCGCCCGTGATCTGACCCATGGATCGGGTAGATCCGTTCTCGAGGTCCAGGGCGAGCAACTCCGTGGTGACCTTATCGCTCTTCTGGAGGTTCAGGTCTCCCAACGCCAGGGCGTACCGGTTATTGTTGAGTGCGCTGAGCCCCACCGCGATAGTGCTGTTGGAGGACTCGATCGTCCTTGTCCAGCGATCGTCGTAGCGGGAGGTCCACAGCGTGCAGGTCAGGCCCTCGCAGGCGATCGCGATGCCGTGAGCGGCGGAGACCGTCGCATCGGCCGGCCACGGAGCGCGAACGCGCTCCTGGGTGTCGAGATCGATCAGGTCGCCGCCGTCGACCACCCAGTTCTTCCACACCCCGGGTTCCGGCAGGGCATGGCCGAGGTCCTGCTCCCAGAGAAGCTCGACCCCTCTCTCGGACTCCTGCAGGACCGTGACGAGGGTGGACTCGCCCCGGATGATGAAGCGCACGAGTTTGGAGCCGGCCTTTATGACCTTGACCCGGTCCTCCTCATGGGTGCTCGGGGACTCGAGGCCGCCATAACTCCATGCCTCCTCGGTCCCATTGAGCCAATCCGTCGACCACGTGTTCCTGGAGGGGGAGATGAGCTCATTGAGGGCTTTCGGCGCCGAGGACCTCAAGACCGCGTAGGCGGCGGCGCCGCTTCCCAGGAGCACGCTGAGCGCTAGGACGACTGAGACCACGGCGCGAGCCCGGCCTCCCGGGGCAGGTGGGGGACTCGATGAGGGCGGCGGATCAGCGACCATGGGATCGAGGATGCCACGGATCCTCGCGGCTCGCACCGGGTTGCCCCCGGGCGCGCTACACAGCCGGGCGCTCCATGACCTGGGACTCCGACCCGGGGCTCCCCATGGCCTGGAGACGGCGAGCCCTGGAACCGCGGACCTCTGGCTATCCTGGGGGCGTGACTCCCACTTCCCATGCGCGGATCCGCGGAGAGCTCGACCTGGGGGCTCTCCGGGAGAATGACCGCACCGGCCTCCTGGCTGACATCGACAGGATCGTCGTCTGGGATATCGCCCTGACCACCCGCTTCCGCGGTCTGACGCGTCGTGACGGTGTCCTGATCCACGGCCCCGCGGGCTGGGGCGAGGCCGCCCCCTTCTGGGACTACAACGCCGACGCCTCCGCGCCGTGGCTCGCCGCGGCCCTTGAGGCCGCCACCGGCATCGGACCCGGAGGCGCCCCTGCCCCCCAGCACCCCGTCGTGCGCACCCACATCCCCGTCAACGTGACCATCCCCGAGGTGGGGGAGCAGCGGGCCCGTGAGATGGTGGTCGCCTCGGGCTGCCGCACCGCCAAGGTCAAGGTCGCCGGGCGGCGCGACTCGATGCGCAAGGACATCAAGAGGCTCGAGGCCGTCCGGGACGCCCTCGGCCCCGAGGGCCGTATCCGCATCGACGCCAACGGCTGCTGGGACCTCGACGCCGCCGCCCGCCACATCCCCATCCTCGACCGCGCCGCGGCGGGCCTGGAGTACGTGGAGCAGCCCTGCTCCGACGTCCACGACCTCGCCGCGCTGCGCAAGCGCCTCAGCGTGCCGATCGCCGCCGACGAGTCCATCCGCCTGTCGGCGGACCCCCTCGCCGTCACTCGCCTGCGGGCTGCCGACCTGGCGATCCTCAAGGTCGCCCCCCTGGGAGGGGTCACCCGCGCCCTCGCGATGGCCGAGCGGCTCGGGCTGCCCGCCGTCGTCTCCTCTTCCCTGGACACGACCATCGGCATCTCCGAGGGCACCCGGCTGGCAGCGGCGCTGCCCGTGCTCGGGCGCGCCTGCGGGCTGGGCACGATCCGCCTGCTCTCGCGCGACGTCGCCGTTCCCTCCGCCATTCCCGCGGGCGGCTCGCTCCCGGTGCGCGCGCCCCACCTGTCCAACGCGATCCTCGGCGCCGTGCTCGCCGGCGAGGAGACCGTCTCCCAGTGGCAGTCCCGTTTCGCCCATATGCTCGGGGCCCTGACCGCCCGACGGGAGCGGGAGGCGCGCGACGCCTCGACCGCCGTCGGTGGCCTTCCGATCTGACCGGCGCCGACGGCGCTCACGACGAAGCCGAGGACCGATGCAGCCCCCCTCACTCACCGCTGCCGCCGCTATCGTGGAGGCCCTGGTGGCCACGGGTGTCCGCTGGGCGGTCCTCAGCCCCGGATCGCGATCCGCCCCCATGGCCTACGCCCTGGCCGAGGCGGAGGCCGCCGGGCTCCTGGGCCTGCGGGTCGTCCTGGATGAGCGCAGCGCCGGCTTCACCGCCCTGGGCATGAGCCGCGCGGCCCTCCTGGAGGGCCGGCGCGCCCCCGCCGTCGTCGTGACCACCTCCGGCACCGCCGTGGCCAACCTCCACCCGGCTCTCGCTGAGGCCGATGCCGCCGGCATCCCGTTGGTCGTCATCTCCACCGACCGCCCGCACGAGCTCGTGGGCACTGGCGCCAACCAGACCACCGCGCAGGCGGGCATCTTCGCGCTCGCTCCGCGCGCGACCGTCGACATCCCCGCCGATCTCACGGCCCCCGGCCCGGCCGGACTGGGTGAGGAGCCCGGGCGGGCGGCCATCACCGGGCAGGTCCGCAGGGCCGTTCTCGCCGCCGCCGGGACGCTGACCCGCGATCCGGGCCCCGCCCATATCAACGCCCGATTCCGCCCGCCGCTCACGCCGGGCGGAGGGCCCATCCTGGGGGAGCCGCCCTCGCGCGCCGCCCTCGCGGGCCCGGCTGTCTGGGAGGCCCCCGCCCCCGCGCCGCACGCCGTCTGGGATGCCGCCGCCCCCGCCACGGGAGAGGGGGGTAGCGCCCCCGGGCTCGTCGTCGCTGGCGACTGCCCCGACCCCGCCCTCGGCGACCTCGCCGCGAGAGCGGCCGAACGCCTCGGATGGCCGCTCCTGGCCGAGCCGACCTCGGGCGCGCGCCATGGCTCCACCGCGCAGCCCCGATACGCCGAGTTGCTCGCCACCACCGCCGGGCGCGACCTGGCATCGAGGGTGCGCCGCATCCTCGTCGTCGGCCACCCCAGCCTCAGCCGGCCCATCAGCGCGCTCCTGGCCCGCCACGACGCCCGGATCAGCGTCCTGGCCGATCGGGCCAGGATCACCGACGTCGCCGGAACCGCGGGGCGCGTCATCGCCGTCGAGCCCGCCGGCACCCCCGGCGGCCGGGCGGGCCAGGCGGAGCGGATCGCGCGCCTCCTCGGGGGCGGGGGGCGTGCCTGGGCGGCCGACTGGACGAGCGCCGTCTGCGCCCTCGACCCTCTCTCGGCGCCGCTCGGCGCCGGGGCCGGCTCCCCCGCGCAGGCCGATGCCCCCCACTTGGGCGCACTCACCGCGGACGACGCCGCCCTCGCCGTCTGGGCCTCCTGCGCCCCCGATCGCGCGGGCGCCGAGGCCCCCCTGCTCGTCGTCGGCTCATCCATGACGATTCGTCGTCTCGACCGGCTCGCGCCCGTGGGCGCGCCCGCGCCCACCGCCGTCGCCAACCGGGGCCTGGCCGGCATCGATGGGACGATCGCCACCGCCAGTGGCCTGGCGCTCGCCTCGGGAGGGCCGGTTCGCGCGGTCATGGGGGACCTGGCCTTCCTCCACGACGCCATGTCGCTCGGCCGCGGCGAGCATGAGCGTGAGCCCGACCTCCAGGTCATCGTCCTCGACGACGCCGGCGGCGCCATCTTCAAGGGCCTGGAGTACGCGGGAGTGCCGGGGGATGAGCGATTCGCCCGCCTCTTCGCCACCCCTCAGTGCGGCAGCATCACCGCCCTGGCCCGGGCCCTGGGCGTGGCTGTTCATGAGGCGGGCGACGCGCGCGCCCTCGAGCGCGCCCTGGCGGAGCCGGTGCGCGGGCTGAGCGTGATACGGGTCGCCCTGGCCTGAGCCCGTCCTGGGCGCCGGTATACCAAGTTGTAACGGGCCTTGCTGCCAGGGAGATCACTGATGAGGGGAGAACGCGCACAGCCCGGCCACAGGTGGCGAGAAGAGAAGACACAGTCTCCCCGGTCTACCATGCGGCAGACAGCAGTTGATGACGCGGGTCGATCAGGCGCGCGCCCCATCCAGGAGGTTCAGAGGAGACCATGAGCAACTACGACGAGTCGAACGGGCAGCCGACTGGTGGCGCCAGCGCCACCAATCCGCACAGCTTGGCTCCCTCCGACCCCGCCCCCGCAGACAGCTCTGTCCCCGCGGCGGCGCGCATGACCGATCCCGCCGCGCCCACCGAGACCTACACCTCCGCCCCCACCGCCCCCGCCGGCTACGACTTCGGTCCGGGCTCTCAGCCGGGCCACTACCCCACCACCGACGCCTTCGCGGCGCCCACCACCGACGCCTTCGCGGTGCCGCCGGCCATGAGCGCCGTCGACGGCGGGGCCCCCGTCCCCGCGGCCCCCACGAAGGAGCGGCGGGGGCCCGGCTGGGGCTCCATGATCGCCATGACCGTGGCCGCCGCCCTGCTCGCCTCCGGGGGTACCTTCGCCGCCTTCCGCCACGACACCGATGGCGCCTCCACCCCGAAGAGCGCCGGCTCCTCGCCCACCGCCGTCGCGACCGGCTCCACCACGCAGACCGTCACCTCCCAGGGGACGACCCCGGACTGGCAGGCCGTCACCGCCGCCGTGTCGAACTCAGTCGTGTCCATCACGGTGTCCGTGGGGAACAGCGGCGCCGTCGGCTCCGGCGTCATCTACGACTCCAAGGGGCACATCCTCACGAACCAGCACGTGGTCGCGGGGGCCTCGAAGATCATGGTCACCCTCGCCGACGGGCGCATTTACGGCGCCGAGGTCACCGGCACGGACGCCAGCACGGACCTGGCCGTCATCAAGCTCAAGGACGCCCCGAGCGACCTCACCGTGGCGCAGATCGGGGACTCGGACTCCCTCGCGACCGGCCAGGGCGTCATGGCGAT
Source organism: Actinomyces sp. zg296 (assembly GCF_009829695.1). Lineage (NCBI taxonomy): Bacteria > Bacillati > Actinomycetota > Actinomycetes > Actinomycetales > Actinomycetaceae > Actinomyces > Actinomyces sp. zg296. The sequence continues at coordinate 30,877 of NZ_VWPG01000005.1, read as the reverse complement.
TGGCAACCCGCTGGGCCTGTCCTCCACGGTGACCACCGGCATCATCTCCGCGCTCGACCGCCCCGTGGTGACCACCCGGGAGGACACCGGGGATCCCTCCAAGGGCTCCGATCCGTCCCAGCAGGGACCGCAGTCGGGGGACCTCGGCGGGCTGCTCAACAACCTGTTCGACAGGGGGAAGAATCCCACCTCGCAGGTCTACACCAACGCCATCCAGATCGATGCCGCCATCAACCCCGGCAACTCCGGCGGGCCGCTCTTCGACGGCAGTGGCAAGGTCATCGGCATCACGAGCTCGATCGCCTCGACCGGGCGCTCCGGCTCCTCGGGCGAGAAGGCGGGGTCGATCGGCATCGGTTTTGCGATCCCCGTCAAGCTCGCCCAGAAGGTCGCCGACCAGCTCATCGCCACTGGCAGCGCGTCGCACGCCTACCTGGGGGTGAGCATCGGTGACGGCGGCGCTGAGGCTGACGGCGTCCTGCGCGCCGGCGCCGAGGTCGGCAGTGTGGAGCAGGGCTCTCCCGCGGCCAACGCCGGCGTCAAGCAGGGCGACGTGATCACGGCGATCAATGGCAAGAAGACCAACCAGGCCGCAGCGCTCACCGGCTTCGTCCGCCAGTACTCCGCGGGGGACGAGGTGACGCTCACCGTCATCAGGGGCGGCAAGTCTCAGGAGATCAAGGTCACTCTGGCCGAGAAGACCTCCTGAACCACGTCGCCGGGACCGGTCTCGCTCCTATTTTCGACCGGTCTCGGCGATGGGGAGGGCGCCGAGGGCGCCGAGCATGGGGCGCATCTTCGCGCGGGTCTCGGCGAGTTCATCGTCGGGATCGGAGTCCGGCATGATCCCGCCGCCCCCGAAGACCCTCACCTGCCCGCCGGGCGCGGCGATGGAACCACTGCGCAGCGCGATGCACCACTCGCCCTCGCCATGCCAGTCCACCCAGCCCACCGGCCCCGCGTAGCGCCCGCGGTCCATGCCCTCGACCTCTTCGATGATCCGGTCCGCCGCGCCGCGCGGGGTGCCGCACACCGCCGCGGTGGGGTGCAGGGCCCCCACGAGGGACAGGGCGCCCGTATCCCCTGCCACCACGCCGGTGATATCGCTGGCCAGGTGCAGGACGTTGGGCAGCTCCAGGAGGAATCGCTCGGGCGCCTCCACCACCGAGCACAGCGGCATGAGTGCCTCGATCGCCGAGGCCCGCGCCAGGGCGTGCTCCCGGTTGTTCTTCTCCGAGCCCTCCAGCCAGGCGGCCAGTTCGGCGGTGCGACTGGGGGTGTCGCCCGGGTGGCGGCGGGCCGTCCCGGCCAGCACGCGGCTCGTCAGCCTGCGGCCGGCCAGGCGCAGCAGCATCTCCGGTGAGGCGCCGAGCATCCCATCGACCGCGAAGGTCCAGCATGACGGGTACGCCCGTCCCAGCCTGCCCAGGATCGTCCCCGCGGGAAGGGCCTGGCCCGGAGTGACCAGCACATCCCTGGCCAGGACGACCTTGCGGGCCTCGCCAGCGCGCATGCGCTCGCGGGTGACGTCCACGGCCGCGCGCCAGCCCGCCTCATCCAGGGCGCCGAACTCCACGAGGGCCCGCCCGCGGTCGGCGCCGGCCTCGGGCGCCGCCGACGCCGTCTCCAGTAGCTCGGCGAGGAGCGCGCCATGGTCGGGGTGCTCCGCGGGCGCCCCGCCAACCCCGGGGGCGCCCCCGACTGGGGCGCGGACCGCCGTCGTCATCCAGGCCCCGCTCTCATCGGCGCCCACGATGACCTCCGGCACGAGCAGCACGGACTCGGCCGCCGAGCGGTCCGAGAACGCGATCGTCCCCACCGCCACCGGCCCCGTGCCCGGCCGGACCAACGGATCGCGCCACCAGGAGGCGTAGACCGTCGCCCGCCAGGCGCGGCGCAGCTCCTCGATGCGCCCCGCCCCCCGCGCGCCCAGGACCAGCGCCCGGCCGAGCCCCACCAGGCCCCGCCCCTCGTGAACCCAGGAGACGACGTCGTCGCGCCCGGTGAGCAGGTCGAGCAGTTCCGCGCCATCGAGGACGCCGGGCGGCAGCGCGGTGGTCAGGAACGACAGGCGCGGGGGACGCGCGGCCGCCTCGGCGGCGGCGAGGGCCAGTGGCCGCGGCGTCCCGGGGCGCCGGAAGGGCGCGGCGCCGCTCACGGTCGCGGCTTGGCGGCGCGGTGGACGGCGACGATCCCGCCCGACAGGTTCTTGTAGCCCACGCCGCGCCACCCGGCCTCCTGCATGAGCGCCGCCAGGGCGCGCTGGTCGGGCCAGGCGAGGATCGACTCCCCCAGGTAGTCGTAGGCCTCGGTGTTCGACGAGACAAGGCGGGCCAGGGCCGGCAGGGCCGTGCCGAGGTAGAAGCGGTAGGCGGTGCGGAAGGCCCGCCAGGTGGGGGAGGAGAACTCGGCGATGACGATGCGCCCGCCCGGCCGGGTCACGCGCGCCATCTCGCGCAGGGCCTTGGAGGTGTCCTGCACGTTGCGCAGCCCGTAGGAGATCGTGACGACGTCGAAGGATTCGTCGGCGAAGGGCAGGTCCATCGCGTCGCCCTCGACGAACTCGATCCCCGGGTGGCGGCGCCTCCCCTCGGCGACCATCCCGGGGGAGAAGTCGCAGGCGACGACGTCGGCCCCGTCGGCCGCGTACTCCACGGCCGAGGTGCCGGTGCCGGCGGCGAGGTCGAGGACCCGCATCCCGGGGCGGGCCGCGACGGCGGCGCGGGTGACTCGCCGCCACATGCGCACCTGCCACAGGCTCATGACGTCGTTGGTGAGGTCGTAGCGGTGCGCGACCGCGTCGAACATGCCCGCGACCTCGCGGGGGTCCTTGGAGAGGGAGGCTCGGCTCATGGCCCCATCATTCCAGGAAGTCGCCGCCATCCCCGCCGCGCCGGCCAGCCCGGGTGGTGGCGCTATGGGGGACCCTGGTCCTAGGAAAATGTGGTATTTGGATACGAGAAACGGACGTAATTCACTTGTCCGATGACTTGTCTCCGGTCACAGAGGGGTGCCTGAATCGTTGTGATTCCGCTGATGGGCTGGTCGGAGTGATCGAGGACCGAGACCACGGTGTCATCTCGCTAGGATTTTCCCAGGCCCGCCGTGCCGGATGGGTCACATGGCCCATTGCCCGCGCCGAGAGCGCCGCGGACGCCCTATTACAGGGCCATGGCATGAGATCTCTCGAAGGAGACTGACCGATGACGATCACCCCCACGAGCCACAGCGCCCCGACGGCGCAGCGGCCTGCGCGCGGGAGTGACCTGGCCGCGGACGTCGTCGTCATGGGCGCCGGACCCGCCGGCTCATCGGCCGCCTACCACCTGGCCACCCTCGGCCTGGACGTGCTCCTGGTGGAGAAGGGCGAGCTCGGCCGGGACAAGGTCTGCGGTGACGGCCTCACCCCCTCCGCCGTGCGCGAGCTCGCCTCCATGGCCGTGGACACCACCGGCTGGCAGCGGAACGTCGGCCTGCGCGTCATCGGCGGCGGGCACCGCCTCACCTTCCCCTGGCCCGAGCAGGCCTCCTTCCCCTCCTACGGGATGGCCCGCCCCCGCGCCCGGCTCGACGCGGACCTGGCCGCCCATGCCCAGCGCGCCGGCGCCCGGCTGCTGACCGGCGTCACCGTCACCGGCCCGGTCATGACCCCCTCGGGGCGCGTCATCGGAGTCGAGGCCAAGCCCAGCGCCCGTGTCGAGGCCCCCGGCATCGAGGCCCCCGCGCGCCTGTCCGCCCCGCTCGTCATCGACGCCGGCGGTGTCTCCGCACGCCTGGCCACGGCCGTGGGCCGCGCCAAGAACGAGCGCAGGCCCCTGGGCGTGGCCGTGCGCGCCTACTTCCGCTCCCCGCGCGCCAGCGACGAGTGGATGGAGTCCCAGCTCGAACTGTGGGACGGCAAGCCCGGCGAGTCCGACCTCCTGCCCGGCTACGGCTGGATCTGGCCCGTGGGCGACGGCGTCGTCAACGTCGGGCTCGGCTCAGTCTCCTCCCGGGCCGCCACCACCCGCATCGACTACCGCGGCGCCTTCGCCCGCTGGATCGCGAACTGCCCGGCTGAGTGGGGCTTCACGCAGGACAACCAGATCGGGCGCCTCGCCTCCGCCGCCCTGCCCATGGCCTTCAACCGCAAGCCCCACTACGCCGACGGGCTCATGCTCCTGGGCGACGCCGGCGGCATGGTCTCCCCCTTCAACGGCGAGGGCATCGCCCAGGCGCTCATGTCCGGGCGTCTCGCCGCCCAGGCGGCCGCGCAGGCCGCCGTGCGCTCCACCCAGGCCGGCCGCGAGCAGGCGCTCGCCCAGTACCCGGCCGCCCTGCGCGCGGAGATGGGCGGCTACTACACGCTTGGGCGCCTCTTTGTCGCCCTCATCGAGCACCCCGAGGTCATGCGGATCTGCACCCGCTACGGGCTTCCCCGCAAACGCCTCATGAAACTCGTCACCAAGCTCCTGTCCGACGGGTGGGAGCGCCGCGGCGGCGACGCGGTCGACCATTTCATCCAACTTCTGACAAGGATGGTGCCAGCAGCATGAATCCATACGTCTCACTGCTCGTTATGGCCGGGGTGGCGCTCGTCGTCGCGCTGGGTGGACTGGCGCTGTCGGCGATCATCAGCCCGAACCGGACCAACCGGGTCAAGGTCGCCAACTACGAGTGCGGGATCGACCCCACCCCCGTCAACACCGAGACCGGGCGCTTCCCCGTCTCCTTCTACCTGGTGGGCATGACGTTCATCATCTTTGACGTCGAGGTCGTCTTCCTCTACCCCTGGGCCACCGCCTTCGCCCGGCTCGGGTTCTTCGGGTTGTCCGCCGCGCTCATCTTCATCGCCCTCATCACGGTGCCCTACATCCTGGAATGGCGCCGCGGCGGTCTGGACTGGGACTGAGCGGGACGCGACGGAAGAGAGGCAGTAGCGATGAACATGGACGCCTACCGCGCCAAGATGAAGTCCATCCCGTCCAAGCGGGATGACTTGACGGCCCAGGCCATCGAGTCGGTCGAGGGGCCCGGCTTCCTGCTCACCAGCGTTGAGCGCCTGGCCGGCTTGGGGCAGGCCCGCTCCCTGTGGCCCGTCACCATGGGACTGGCCTGCTGCGCCATCGAGATGATGGCCACCGGCACCCCCCGCTTCGACATGGCCCGCTTCGGCTGGGAGGTCTTCCGCGCCTCGCCCCGCCACGCCGACGTCATGATCGTCTCGGGCCGCCTCTCCCACAAGATGGCCCCCATCATCCGCAACGTCTACGACTCGATGCCCGAGCCCAAGTGGGTCATCTCCATGGGCGCCTGCGCCTCCTCCGGTGGCATCTTCAACAACTACGCCATCGTCCAGGGCTGCGACCACGTGGTCCCGGTGGACATCTACCTGCCCGGCTGCCCGCCCCGCCCCGAGATGCTCATCAACGCCATGCTCGAGCTCACCCGTCAGGTCGAGGCCAAGCCCATGCTCAAGCACCGCGAGGAGATCGCGCGCGCCGTCGAGGCCGCCGCCCTCGCCGCCACTCCCGTGACCGAGATGAAGGGCCAGCTCGCATGAGTGACACCACCGCGCCGAAGGACGGCGCCCCCTCGGAGGAGCTCGCCTCCGCCCCCGCCGGGCCCGCGGTGCCCGAGATCGCGGGCGCCCCGGTGCGCCCCGAGTTGCGCGTCGAGGTCGTTTCGCGCCACAGCGGGCACTTCGGCGCCGCCGACTCCGGCGACACCACCGGCTACGGCCTCACTCAGTCCGCCGTCACCCTGGCGCCGGCCGCCTCCCGCCCCTACGGCGGCTGGTTCGACGACGCCGTGGACGCCCTCATCGAGGACCTGCGCGCCTCCGGCGTCGACCCGGCCGCCGCCATCGAGAAGGTCGTCATCGAGCACGACGAGCTCACCCTGTTCATCGCCCGCGAGCACCTGCTCGACGTCGTCGCCCCCCTGCGGGACGACCAGGACCTGCGCTTCGAGCTGTGCCTGGGCGTGAGCGGCGTCCACTACCCCCAGTTGACCGGGCGCGAACTGCACGCCTGCTTCCAGTTCATGAGCCTGACCCACGGCGCGCGCATGATCCGCCTGGAGGTCACCTGCCCCGAGTCCGACCCCCACGTGCCCTCGATCGTCTCCCTCTACCCCGGTGACGACTGGCACGAGCGCGAGACCTGGGACCTCATGGGCATCGTCTTTGACGGACACCCCAACCTCACCCGCTCCGCGATGCCCGACGACTGGGTCGGCCACCCGCAGCGCAAGGACTACCCGCTCGGCGGCATCCCCGTCGAGTACAAGGGCGCCACCACCCCGCCCGCAGACACCCGGAGGTCGTACCGCTGATGAGCACCACCGCAGCCTTCACCGCCGCCGGCCCCGCCACCGACGACCTCGCCGACGGCGCCCCGCAGTACACCCTGTCCGGGGGTGACTGGGACGACGTCGTCGCCCAGATCGCCGCCCGCGATGAGGCCGACCGCCTCAAGCACGACCGGATCGTGGTCAACATGGGGCCCGTCCACCCCTCCACCCACGGCGTGCTCCGCCTCGTCCTGGAGATCGACGGCGAGACCGTCACCGAGGTCCGCGTGGGCACCGGCTACCTCCACACGGGCATTGAGAAGAACATGGAGTACCGCACCTGGGTGCAGGGCGAGACCTTCGTGACCCGCATGGACTACGTCGCCCCCTTCTTCCAGGAGGTCGGCTACGCCCTCGCCGTCGAGAAGCTCCTGGGCATCACGGACGACATCCCCGAGAAGGCCACCGTCACCAGGGTCCTGCTCATGGAGCTCAACCGCATCGCCTCGCATGTCGTGGCCGTGGGCACCGGCGGCAATGAGATGGGCGGCACCACGCTCATGACCATCGCCTTCCGCTGCCGCGAGAACATCCTCCGCGTCTTCGAGATGGTCTCCGGCCTGCGCATGAACCACGCCTACGTGCGCCCCGGCGGGCTCGCCCAGGACCTTCCCGAGGGCCTGACCGACTTCGTGCGCTCGGTCATGCCGGATATGAAGAAGGACCTCCACGAGCTCGAGCTCCTCCTCATGGAGAACCCGATCCTGAAGTCCCGGTTCATTGGAGTCGGCGAGATCTCCCTGGCCGGCGCCATGGCCATGGGGCTGACCGGCCCCTGCCTGCGGGCCGCCGGCTACCCCCTCGACCTGCGCAAGACCAACCCCTACTGCGGCTACGAGACCTACGACTTCGAGGTCCCCACCTACGACCGCTCCGACTGCTACACCCGCCTGCGCATGCGCGTCGACGAGTGCTACCAGTCACTCAAGATCATCTCGCAGTGCCTGGAGCGCCTCGACGCCATCTCCGCGCGCGGCAACCACCCCTCGAACACCACCATGGTGGCCGACCCCACCATCGCCTGGCCCGCCCGCATGGCCATCGCCACCGACGGCCAGGGCCAGTCCTTCGAGCACGTCCGCGAGATCATGGGCAGTTCCATGGAGTCCCTCATCCACCATTTCAAACTGGTCACCCAGGGCTTCCGCGTCCCCGCGGGCCAGGTCTTCCAAAAGGTGGAGCACGCCAAGGGAATCCTGGGCGTCCACGCGGTCTCCGACGGCGGCACCCGCCCCTACAGGGTCCACTTCCGCGACCCCTCCTACTCCAACCTGCAGTCCCTGGCCCTCATGGCCGAGGGCGGCATGATCGCCGACCTCGTGCCGACCCTGGCCTCGATCGACCCCGTCCTGGGAGGCGTGGACCGCTGATGAGCACGAACCCGACCACCGCGGCACCCGCGGCCGATCAGGCCGCCATTCCCGCCATCCCCGCGGCCCTCACCGCCGCCTGGGATGAGGGCGTCGCCGCCCAGCTGCTCGCCGACATCGAGGCCATCAAAAGCCGTTACCCCGCCGAGCACCAGCGCAGCGCGCTCATCCCCATGCTCCACCTCATCCAGAGCGTCGACGGCTACGTCTCGCCCGCGGGCATCGCCCTGTGCGCCGAGGAGCTGGGCCTCACCCGCTCCGAGGTGAGCGCCGTGGCCACCTTCTACAGCCAGTTCCGCCGCCACCCCGCCGGTGAGTACCACGTGGGCGTGTGCACCAACGCCTTGTGCGCCGTCATGGGCGGGGATGAGATCTGGGAGGCGGTGTCGGCGCGCACCGGGCTCGGCTCCGACGAGACCTCCGAGGACGGCCGCATCAGCCTGGAGCGCATCGAGTGCAACGCCGCCTGCGACTACGCCCCCATCGTCATGGTCAACTGGGAGTTCTTCGACAATCAGACGCCCGCCTCCGCCGTCGCCCTCATCGACGCGCTGGAGGGCGGCGAGGGCGCGCGCCCCACGCGCGGGCCGGACGCCTTGCCGACCTTCCGCGCCAATGAGCGCGTCCTGGCCGGATTCGAGGACGGCCACGCCGACGAGGGCCCCTCGGCAGGCGAGCCCAGCCTCCTCGGCCGGCGCATCGCCGCGGCCAACGGCTGGACCAGCCCGAAGGAGGACACCAAGTGAGCACCAATGCCGTCGACGCCTCCCAACCCGCCGGCCCCTCCTTCACCGCGCCGGGCACACTCACCCCCGTGCTCACCGAGCACTGGGGCGAGGACCGATCCTGGACCCTGGAGCACTACCTCTCCGTGGGCGGCTACGAGGGCCTGGCTCGCGCCAAGACCATGAGCCCCGAGGAGCTCATCGGCCTGGTCAAGGGCTCCAACCTGCGCGGCCGCGGCGGCGCCGGGTTCCCCACGGGCCTGAAGTGGTCCTTCCTGCCCCCCATGGATGGGGCGCCCCGCTACCTCGTCGTCAACGCCGATGAGTCCGAGCCCGGCACCTGCAAGGACATCCCCACCATCCTGGCCAACCCCCAGGCCCTCATCGAGGGCATTGCTATCACCTCGCGCGCCATCGGCGGGGATCTGGCCTTCGTCTACCTGCGCGGAGAGGTCACCCACGTCTACCGGCGCCTGCTGGCCGCCGTGCGCGAGGCCGCCGACTCCGGTCTGCTCTCCACCGGGTTCGGGCTCGACGGCGAGCAGCCGCTGCGGATCGTCGCCCACGCCGGCGCCGGCGCCTACATCTGCGGTGAGGAGACGGCGCTGCTCGACTCCCTCGAGGGCCGCCGCGGCCACCCGCGCCTCAAGCCGCCCTTCCCCGCCGTCGCCGGCCTTTACGGGCGGCCCACGGTTATCAACAACGTGGAGACCATCGCCTCCGTGCCCGGGATCCTGGCCAAGGGCGCCGACTGGTACAACGCCATGGGCACCGAGCGCTCCAAGGGCCACGGCATCTTCTCCGTGTCCGGGCACGTGGTGAGCCCCGGCCAGTTCGAGGCCCCCTTCGGCATCACCATGCGCCAGCTCATCGAGTTCGCCGGCGGCATCCGGCCCGGCCACAGCCTCAAGTTCTGGGTGCCCGGAGGCTCCTCCACCCCGATCTTCACCCCCGACGAGCTCGACGTCCCCCTCGACTACGAATCGGTGGCCGGCGCCGGCTCGATGCTGGGGACCCGCGCCCTCCAGGTCTTCGACGACACCGTCTCCGTGGTGCGTGTCGTCGCCCGGTGGACGGAGTTCTACCAGCACGAGTCCTGCGGCAAGTGCACCCCCTGCCGCGAGGGCACCTACTGGATGCGCCAGATCATGCTGCGCCTTGAGGCCGGCAAGGGCATCCCCGGCGATGTCGAGAAGCTCGAGGACATCGCCAGCAACATCGCCGGGCGCTCCTTCTGCGCCCTCGGCGACGCCTCGGCCACCCCGGTGCTGTCCGGCATCAAGCGGTTCCGCGATGAGTTCGAGGCCGGCTACACCACGCCCGCCCGCGAGCTCTTCCCCTACCGCGCCTCCTCCATCCTCGAAAGCGCCAGGTGAGTCATGACTGAGATGGTCAACATCACGATCGACGGCGTCCCCGTCGAGGTCGCCAAGGGAACGCTGCTCATCCGCGCCGCGGAGCGGATCGGCGTGCGCATCCCGCGCTTCTGCGACCACCCCCTGCTCGGGCCCTCGGCTAACTGCCGCCAGTGCCTCGTCGAGGTCGCCATGCCGGACCGCGAGGGCAATGTGCGGCCCATGCCCAAGCCCCAGCCCTCCTGCGCCATGACCGCCACCGAGGGCATGGAGATCTCCACTCAGGCCACCAGCGCGGTGGCGGCCAAGGCCCAGGCCGGCACCATGGAGTTCCTTCTCATCAACCACCCCCTGGACTGCCCCATCTGTGACAAGGCCGGTGAGTGCCCCCTGCAGAACCAGGCCCTGGAGCTCATGAGCACCGGCGCGCAGTCCGTCACCCGATTCACCGACGTCAAGCGCACTTTCCCCAAGCCCCTGCGCCTGACCAGCAACGTCCTGCTCGACCGCGACCGTTGCATCCTGTGTCAGCGCTGCGTGCGCTTCGCCGACGAGATCGCCGGGGACCGCTTCATCGCCCTCCAGGGGCGCGGCGGTGGCCACCCCGCCACCGATGGGCACAGCGGGGGCCTCTACTCCGAGCAGATCGGCCGCTTCGACTCCACCGTCCTCGACTTCCTCGACCCGGATGCGCCCGGAGCCCCCGGCGCCCAGTCGATCCGCGGCGCGCACGGCCTCATGCCCGCCGAGGGCCTCGCCGGCCCCTCGGGCGATCCCGGCGCCGCCGACGGCCTGGCCCCCGGGCCGATCGACCCGGGCCGCGGCGACCTCGATGTCTCCGGGCGCCCCTTCGCCTCCTACTTCTCGGGCAACATCATCCAGATCTGCCCGGTGGGCGCCCTCACCTCCGCGCGCTACCGCTTCCGCGCCCGCCCCGTGGACCTCGTGTCCACCCCCTCGGTCACCGAGCATGACGCCTCCGGCTCCGCGATCCGCGTCGACATGCGCCGCGGCGCCGTCCTGCGCCGCCTGGCCGGCGATGACCCCGAGGTCAACGAGGAGTGGATCACCGACAAGGACCGCTTCGCCTTCCCCTGGGCCACCGCCCCCGACCGCCTGACCACGCCGCTCGTGCGCGACGAGGCCGGCGAGCTGGTGCCCACCTCCTGGTCCGACGCCCTCGACGTGGCCGCCCGGGGACTGGCGCGCGCCGCCGCCGACGGCGGGGTCGGGCTCCTGCCCGGCGCGCGCCTGACGCTGGAGGACGCCTGGGCCTGGTCCCGCTTCGCCCGGGCGGTGCTGGGCACCAACGACATCGACCAGCGCGTGCGCGACCACAGCGCCGAGGAGGACACCTTCCTCGCCGCCCGCGTGGCCGGCACGGGCCTGGGCGCCGTCACCTACACCAGCCTCGAAACCGCCGGCCAGGTCCTCCTGGTCGGCCTGGAGCCCGAGGACGAGTGCGGCTCGCTCTTCCTGCGCCTGCGCAAGGGCGTGCGCGCCGGCGGGGTTCGGGTCGCCTCCCTCACCAGCGTGCTCACCCCCGGCCAGGCCAAGATGAGCGCCGAGTCTATCCTCGTCGCTCCCGGCGAGGAGGCCCGCGCCGTCGCCCTCCTGGCCCAGACGCATCCGGCGCTCGTCGAGGCCCTCAAGGCCGACGGCGCCACGATCCTCGTCGGCGAGCGCGCCGCCGCCGTCCCCGGCCTGCTCACCACCATCGACACCCTGGCCACCGCCACCGGCGCGCGCCTGGCCTGGGTGCCGCGCCGCGCCGGTGAGCGCGGGGGCATCGAGGCCGGCGCTCTGCCCTTCCTCCTTCCCGGCGGGCGGCCCGTCGCCGACGCCACCGCCCGCGAGCAGGTCGCCACCGCCTGGGGGATCCCCACCACCGGTGAGAGCGCCCGGCCCCTCCCCGAGGCCCCCGGCCGCGACACCACCGCCATCCTCACGGCCCTGACCGACGGCGTGCTGGGCGGGCTCGTCATCGGCGGCGTCGACCTGCGCGACTTCCCCGACCCCGGCCTGGCCCGCGCGGCCCTGGCCGCCTCTGCTTTCACCGTGCAGCTGGAGGTGCGCCGCTCCGAGGTCACCGAGCACGCCGACGTCGTCCTCCCCGTGGCCCCGCCCGTGGAGAAGAACGGCACCTTCGTCAACTGGGAGGGGCGCGTGCGCCCCTTCGGGCAGGCCCACGTCTCGCGCACCCGCACCGACCGCCAGGTCCTGGGCATGCTCGCCGCGGAGATGGGCGCGGACCTGGGCGTGGACAGCCTTGAGACCCTCCACGCTGAGCTCGCCGGCCTGGGCCTGTGGGCCGGGGCCCGCCCCGCCGTCGCCTTCAGCGAGGCCCCCGCCCAGGAGGTGGGGGACGAGTCCGAGGCGGCGTCGTCGGCCCCCTCCGGCCTGCCCGCGGTGCTGGCCACGCATAAGCCGATGCTCGATGCCGGACGCCTCCAGGACGGCGAGACCTTCCTGGCCGCCACCGCCCTGCGCCCCGTGGTCCGCCTCGGCGCCGACCTCGCCTCCCGGCTGGGCGTCACCGGCGGGCAGGTCGTCGAGGTGACCACCAGCACCGGTGCCATCGCGCTGCCCGCGGTCATCGGGGGAGTCGCCGACGGCGTCGTCTGGCTCCCCGAGTGCTCCGCCGGCTCGACCGTGCGCCAGAGCCTCGGCGCGCACCACGGCTCGCCCGTGCGCGTGTCGCTCCCCATCAGCGGCGCGGCCGGGACCCCCGGCAGCGCCGCCCAGCCCAACACGCCCACTGCGGAGGTGGTCCGATGAGCACCGCGTCACTCATCCTCGCCCCGGCGGCGCTGCCCGTCGCCGCGAGCGGGGGAGTCAAGGCCGACTTCAGCGGGGAGACCTGGTGGCTCACGCTGATCAAGGCCCTCTTCCTCCTGGCCTTCCTCATCCTGTCCGTCATCATGGTCCTATGGGTCGAGCGCCGTGGCCTGGCCCGCATGCAGACGCGCCCCGGCCCCAACGTCAACGGCCCCTTCGGGCTCTTCCAGGCCCTCGCCGATGCCACCAAGTTGATTCTCAAGGAGGACTTCTGGCTCGGCGGCGCCGAGAAGTTCCTCTACCTGGTGGCGCCGATCCTCACGGCCTTCACGGCCTTCATGGTCTACGCGATCATCCCCTTCGGGCCCGAGGTCTCCATCTTCGGCCACCACACGCCCCTGCAGATGGCTGACTTCCCGGTGGCGATCCTCTACGTGCTGGCCGTGACCTCCTTCGGCGTCTACGGCATCATCCTGGGCGGCTGGTCCACCCATTCCGTCTACCCGCTGCTGGGCGCCGTGCGCAGCGCGGCGCAGGTCATCTCCTACGAGTTGAGCATGAGCCTGTCGATCCTCACGGTCTTCCTCGCCTCGGCCACGATGTCCACATCCGGGATCGTCGCCGCGCAAGACAGGCTGTGGTGGGGCATCGCCATGATCCCCAGTTTCCTCATCTACGTCGTCTCCATGGTCGGAGAGGTCAACCGCCTGCCCTTCGACCTGCCCGAGGCCGAGGGTGAGCTCGTCGCCGGCCACATGGTCGAGTACTCCTCGATGAAGTTCGCCTGGTACTTCCTGGGCGAGTACATCAACATGTTCAACGTCTCGGCCGTGTGCGTCACCTTGTTTCTGGGCGGCTGGCACTCCGGCTTCGGATGGCTGTGGCCCGGGTCGAACGAGGGCTGGTGGCCGATGCTCTGGTTCATCGCCAAGGTCTGGACCGTCATGTTCTTCATGATCTGGACCCGGGGCACCCTCGTGCGCATTCGCTACGACCACTTCATGAAGCTCGGCTGGAAGTTCCTCATCCCGGTCTCCCTGGGATGGTTCGTCCTGGTGGCTGTCGTCCAGGGCTACCGTGCCTTCTCCGGCGGCTCCACCCGCGGCCTGCTCATGGTTCTGGCCGTCGTCTTCCTCGTGGCCATGCTCATCCTGTTCCTCCTGCCCGCCCGCGACGACGGCGCGGCCGACGGCGCCCGCGCGGGCCAGGGCGCTGGTGACCTCGTGGCCCCCGGCGAGGAGTTCGACGCCTACGCGGGCGGCTACCCCGTTCCGCCGCTGCCCGGTCAGAGCCTGCCGGTCACGCCCAGGGCCCGCCGCGCCGCGGCGGCCGCCTCCCTCGCACCAGCGGGCGCCGCAGTCGGACCCGCCGGCGCCCAGTCCGCCGCGACCTCCCAGGAGGGGACCGATGACTGACCTGAACCCCACCCCGCGCGCCTCCGAGCACGACCGGTGGCTGCGCGACGCTCCCGGCCCCCTGGCCCGGGCCTTCGCGCCCGTGGCCGGGTACGGGGTCACGATCTCCTCGATGTTCCGGCCCACGGTCACCGAGCAGTACCCCTTCGAGCCGGCCAACCTCATGCCGCGCTACCACGGCCGCCACCAGCTCAACCGCTACGACGACGGCCTGGAGAAGTGCATCGGCTGCGAACTGTGCGCCTGGGCCTGCCCCGCCGACGCGATCTACGTCGAGGCCGCGGACAACGCCCCCGGCGCGCAGTACTCGCCCGGCGAGCGCTACGGCCGCGTCTACCAGATCAACTACCTGCGCTGCATCTTCTGCGGCATGTGCATCGAGGCCTGCCCCACCCGGGCCCTGACCATGACCCTAGAGATCGAGGAGCTGGTCGGCCCCACCCGCACCGGCCTCATCTACGAGAAGGACGACCTCCTGGCCCCCGTCCCCGACGGCGCCCTGGACGCCCCGCACCCCATGGTCGAGGGCACTGAGGACGGCGACTACTACCGCGGCGCCGTCACCGGGCCGACGCGGGCGCAGGCCGACTGGGTGCGCGCCCACCGACCCGAGGACCCGACCCTGGCCACCGTCAAGGTCGTGGAGGCCCCCGCCAGGCCGAAGGAGGCCGTGCGATGAGTTCACCCACCCTCCTCCTCCCGCTGGCGCCCGCAGCCCCCGGTGGCTCCGGGGCGGTGACCCTCGGCGAGACGGTCCTCTTCGGCGTCGTCGCCCTGGTCACCATCGCCTGCGGCATCGGCCTGCTGACCGCCAAGCGCGCCGTTGCGGCCGCGGTCAACATGATCGTCATCATGATCGGGCTGGCGATCCTCTACATCGCCAATGAGGCCCCCTTCCTGGGCGTTACCCAGGTGGTGGTCTACACCGGCGCCATCATGACCCTCGTCCTGTTCGTCATCATGCTCGTCGGAGTCGGCGGCGAGGAGCCCGTGGGCGCCACCTCCTCCAGGTCCCAGGTCCCGCTCATCGCCCTCGTCGGGGTCGCTCTGGCGGGCGCCCTCGGCGTGACGGTCTGGCGGACCCCCCTGCCCCGCCCCGCCGGCCTCGGCTCCGCCTCCGATCCGGCCGAGCTCGCCGCCGCCCTGTTCAGCCGTCACGTGGTCACCATGGAGCTCACCGCGATGCTCCTCATCGTGGCGGCCCTGGGAGCGCTGACCCTCACGCACCGCCAGCGCATCCGCCCCAGGCGCTCCCAGGCGACGATCGCCCAGGAGAAGTTGCGCGACTACGCCATCAAGGGCACCCACCCCGGTCAGCGGCCCATGCCCGGCGTCTACGCCGCCACCAACTCCGCCGCCGCCCCCGCCCTGGACGCCGATGGCACCGCCGTCGAGGAGTCCATCCCCCGCGTCCTGCGCGCCCGGGAGCTCGGCTACGAGTTGGCCGAGGTCTCCCCCGAGACCGCGGCCGCCGCGCGGGCCGGCCAGATCCGCGCCCGCTCCGGGGCGCGCGTGGCCCAATCCGGCATGGCCTCCATGCCCGGCGCCGCCGCCCCGGTGGTCAGCCAGCCCATAGCCGCCCCGGCCCCTCCCGAGACCGCGGGCGCGGAACCCAGCCAGACTGAGGCGAAGGAGGAGGACAAGTGAGCATCGGGTTCTACATCATCCTGGCGATCATCCTGTTCTCCCTCGGCGCGCTCACCGTGCTGCTGCGCCGCAACGCGATCATTGAGCTCATGGGCGTCGAGCTCATGCTCAACGCTGTCAACCTCGTGCTCGTCACCTTCTCGCGCCTCCACGGCAACCTGACAGGGCAGATCTTCGCCTTCTTCGTCATCGTCGTGGCCGCCGCCGAGGTCGTCGTGGGGCTGAGCATCGTCGTGTCCATCTTCCGAACCCGCAGGGGAGTGTCGGTCGACGACATCAACCTGCTCAAGAACTGAAGGGGCTGATGTGAGCATGATGGGCGCACTTCCCCTCGCGCTGGCGCCAGCCGCCTCCGCCGGGCACGCCACCCACGCCGCCACCGGCGCCGCCGCGCTGGCCTGGCTCCTCATCGCGGTGCCCGCCGCCAGCGCGGCGATCCTGCTGATCGCCGGGCGCCGCTCCAACTCCTGGGGCCACTGGCTGGGCCTGGCGGCCGCCGTCTTCACCGCCGTCCTGGGACTGACGATCATCGCCCAGGTCGCGGGCATGGCCGAGGGCCAGCGAATCATGAGCGCCAAGCTCTGGCACTGGTTCAGCGCCGGGAGCCTGCGCATCGACGTCGGCCTGCGCATCGACCCGCTGTCCCTCACCTTCGTCGGCCTGGTCACCTTCGTCGGCTCCCTCATCCACCTGTACTCGGTGGCCTACATGAGCCACGACCGCGACCGCCGCCGCTTCTTCGCCTACCTCAACCTCTTCATCGCCGCGATGCTCACCCTCGTGCTCGGCGACTCCTACATCGCCCTGTTCGTCGGCTGGGAGGGCGTGGGCCTGGCCTCCTACCTCCTCATCGGCTTCTGGAATACCGCTGACGCGGACGACCCGCGCGCCGCGCGCGACAAGAGCATGGAGAACGCCACCGCGGCCAAGAAGGCCTTCATCATGAACCGCGTGGGGGACATGGGCCTCCTCGCGGCCATGATGGCGATGGTCTCCCAGGTCCACTCCGTGGCCTTCGACGCCGTCCTGCCGGCCGCCGCCAGCGGCAGCGTCACCACCGGCTGGCTGACGGCCATGGGCTTCTTCCTCCTCGTGGCCGCCTGCGGCAAGTCCGCTCAGTTCCCGCTGCAGGCCTGGCTGGGCGACGCCATGGCCGGCCCGACGCCGGTGTCCGCCCTCATCCACGCCGCCACGATGGTCACCGCCGGCGTCTACCTCATGGTGCGCTCGGGCGCCATCTACGGCGGCGCCCCCAGCGCCCAGTTGGCGGTCGCGATCGTCGGCGCCATCACCCTGCTCCTGGGCGCGATCATCGGCTGCGCTAAGGACGATATGAAGAAGGTGCTCGCCGCCTCCACCATGAGCCAGATCGGCTACATGATGCTCGGCGCGGGCCTGGGCCCCATCGGCTACGCCTTCGCGATCTTCCACCTCCTCACCCACGGCTTCTTCAAGGCCCAGTTGTTCCTGGGGGCGGGCTCCGTCATGCACGCCATGAGCGACCAGGTCGACATGCGCCGCTTCGGGGCGCTGCGCGCCGCCATGACGATCACCTGGGCCACCATGGGCATCGGCTGGCTCGCGATCCTCGGCATCCCGCCCTTCAGCGGCTTCTGGTCCAAGGACAAGATCATCGAGGCCGCCTTCATCGGCGAGGGCGCCAAGCCCTGGATCCTGGGCTCCATCGCCCTCGTGGGCGCTGGCATCACGGCCTTCTACATGTCCCGCCTCTTCTTCATGATCTTCCACGGCAAGGCCCGCTGGACCACCGAGAAGGACATCGAGGGCCCCGTCCACCCGCACGAGTCGGGATGGATGATGACCCTCCCGCTGCTCATCCTGTCGGTGTTCTCCTTGGGCCTGGGCGGCGCCCTAGCCGCCGGGGACACCTTCGTCACCTGGCTAGAGCCGGTCACCGGCCACGCCGAGCACGGAGAGCCGGTGCTGCCCGAGACCATCATCATGGGCGCGACGCTGGCCCTGGTCATCCTGGGCGCGCTCGCCGCATGGCTCATGTACGCCGCCCGGCCCGTGGCCACCGTCGTCCAGCCCTCCAACGCGCTCGTCGAGGCGGCGCGCAAAGACATGCACCAGGACGCGATCAACGAGGCCATCGCCATGCGGCCCGGTCAGGGCCTCGTCCTGGCCGCCACCGCCTCGGACCGCTACGTCGTCGACGGTGCCGTCGAGGGACTGGCTAGCGGCACCGCGGTACTCGGCCGGCTCGTGGGCCGCACCGAGTCCGGGTACGTGCGCTCCTATGCCGGCTACATGGCCGCCGGCACCGTCCTGGCCCTCATCGCCGTCCTGGCCACCAGGTTCTGAGAGGACACCGCCACATGCAGACACTCACCGTCGCCACAGGCCCCTACCCGGTGCTCTCCCTCATGGTGCTGGTCCCCCTCATCGGGGCCCTGCTCCTGGCCGTTCCCGCCCTGCGGGGCCAGGCGCGCGGGCTCGGCCTGGTCATCGCGCTCGTCGAGCTCGGCCTGGGCATCTGGGCTGCCATCCTCTTCGACCCCCACGCGGGGACCGTCTACCAGCTCGCCGAGACCCACCAGTGGATCCCGGCCATGGGCGCCTCCTGGGCGTTGGGCGTCACCGGCCTCGGCCTGGCGATGCTCCTGCTGGCCGTCTTCCTCGTGCCCATCGTGCTCCTGGCCTCCTGGGGCGAGATCCCCGCGGACAACCAGGCCGGCTTCGCCGGGCTCATCCTGTCCCTTGAGGCCTTCATCATCGTCATCTTCACCGCGCGTGACGTCCTCCTCTTCTATCTCGTCTTCGAGGCGATGCTCCTGCCCGTCTACTTCCTCATCGGCCGCTACGGGGGGCCCGACCGGCGCCGCGCCGCCATCAAGTTCCTCCTCTACTCCCTGGCTGGCGGTCTCGTCATGCTCATCGGCGTCGTCGCCCTGGCCGTGTACGGTCCCGGCGGCGAGGGGAACTACCTCATCGAGAACCTGTCCCAGGGGCTCACCTCCTCCACGGGCGTCACCCGGGGCATCTTCGTCACCTTCCTCATCGCCTTCGCTGTCAAGGCCCCGATGGTGCCCGTGCACACCTGGCTGCCCGACACCGCCGAGCAGGCCACTCCGGGCACCTCAGTGCTGCTCATCGGCGTCCTGGACAAGATCGGCACCTACGGGATGATCGCGATCGTCCTGCCGCTCTTCCCCGAGGCCTCCCGCTGGGCGGCGCCGGTCATCCTGCCCCTGGCGATCGTCGGCATCATCTACGGCGGGCTCGCCGCCATTGGCCAGGACCACCTCTACCGGCTCATCTCCTACACATCCATCAGCCACTTCGGTTTCATGGTGCTGGGGATCTTCATCGGCAACCAGATCGCCGCCGTCGGCGCCATGGTCTACATGGTCGCCCACGGGCTGTCGATCGCCGGCCTCTACCTCATCACCGGCTTCATGGCCCGGCGCACCGGGACCGTGCGCATCAGCGAACTCGGCGGCATCGCCCGCGTGATGCCGCTTATCGCCGGGACCTTCCTCTTCTCCGGCCTGGCGTCCATCGCCCTGCCGGGCCTGTCCGGCTTCGTCCCCGAGTGGATGGTCCTCACCGGCAGCTTCTCGGCCAAGCCCGTCTACGGGCTCCTCGCGCTGCTGGGCGTCATCATCGCCGCTGTCTACATGCTCCTGCCCTACCAGAGGGTCTTCACCGGGGCGCCGGCCCCGGAGCGCGTCGGCAGTCAGGACCTCGACGGCCGTGAGCGCGTCGTCGTCGCCCCCATCCTCGTCGCCATGCTGGTCCTGGGCCTGGCGCCCGCCAGCCTGACCGGCATCCTCGACGGCGTCGGGGCCCAGACCGCCGCCACCATGACCGGGGCGGGTTCTCAGCCCGCCGCCACGGCCCCCGTCACGGAAGGGAGCAGCAAGTGAGCTTCACCGCCCCGTCCATCCAGTGGGCCGGCCTCGTCCCGGTCCTCATCATCCTGGGAGCCGCCATCCTCGGCGTGCTCATCGAGGCCCTCATGCCGCGCCGCGCCCGGCACCTCGTCCAGACGGCGCTGGCCGTCCTGGCCATCCTCGGCGCGATGGTCGCCATCGTGTGGCGCTGGGGCGTCGTCGTCGACGGCAGGGCCCCCGGCTACCCCGTCATCGGCTTCAACGAGGACAACTTCGGCATCGCAGCCCAGGGCATCGTGCTCATCATCGGCCTGCTGTCCATCCTCGTGATCTCGGACCGCACCGAGATCGGAGACTCTGCGTTCGCCGCGCAGGCCGCCGACCGGCCCGGCAGCGCCGAGGAGAGCGAGTCCATCCACGCCGGGTGGCTGGCCACAGAGGTCTTCCCCCTCGCGCTGTTCTCACTGGCCGGCATGATGCTCTTCCCGGTGGTCAGCGACCTCATCTCCCTGTTCGTCATGCTCGAACTCGTCTCGCTGCCGCTGTACGTCATGGCCGCCATGGCCCGCCACCGCCGCCTGCTCAGCCAGGAGGCCGCCATGAAGTACTTCGTCCTGGGCGCCTTCGCCTCGGCCTTCCTCCTCATGGGCTCCGCCCTCCTCTACGGCGCCTCCGGCTCCGTGTTCTACAACGACCTCCAGAACGGGGTCCGGGTCCAGCCGGGGCTCGCCTCGGCCGTGGACGGCGCCATCGCGGGCGTCGACTGGCTCGTGCTCGCCGGGGTCACCCTCGTGCTCGTGGGCCTCCTCTTCAAGATCGCCGCCGCGCCCTTCCACGCTTGGAGCCCGGACGTATACCAGGGCGCCCCCACCCCGGTGACCGGCTTCATGGCCGCCGGGGTCAAGGCCACCGCCTTCCTCGCCCTCGTGAGGTTCTTCTACATGGTCGGCGGGGGGCTGAGTTGGGATCTGGCCCCCGTCCTATGGGCCATCGCCATCCTCACCATGGTGGTGGGCACCGTCGTCGGCATCGTCCAGCGCGACGTCAAACGCATGCTCGCCTATTCCGCGATCGCCCACGCCGGATACATGCTCATCGGCATCATCGCCTACAACCAGCGCGCGATCCTGGCGATCCTCTTCTACTGCCTGGCCTACGGCATCGCCACGGTCGGCGCCTTCGGCGTCATCTCCCTGGTGCGCGAGTCCCACGGTGGGGGAGCGGGGGCCGAAGCCACCGGCCTGGACGACTACCGGGGCCTGGCCCGTCGCAGCCCCTGGCTCGCCGGTGCCATGACGGTCTTCCTGCTGTCCTTCGCGGGCATCCCGCTCACCGGTGGTTTCATCGGGAAGTTCCAGCTCTTCGCCGCCGGTATCGGCGGTGGGGCGACCTGGCTCGTCGTCATCGCGGTCGCGAGCTCGGCGGCCACGGCCTTCTTCTACCTCAGGCTCGTCGTGCTCATGTACTTCCGCGCCCCCGAGGGCGAGGGCGTCACCGTCGTCGACTCCCAGGGTATGGCCGCGGCCGCGATCACCATGGCCGTCCTGGCCACGATCGCCCTGGGCGTGCTGCCCCAGGCCGCGCTCACGGTGCTCGGCGATGCGGCTATGCTCATCCCGTGACCACACCGTTGTCGTTGAGCGCCCCGGAACTCGAGGGCCGCATGGCCCCTGCCCTCGACGCCGTGGAGGAGCGGCTCATGGCGATCGTCAGCAACGCCGACGAGACCATCAACCCTCCCACCTCCCACCTGGCCCGGGCCGGGGGCAAGCGCCTGCGCCCCGCCCTCGTCCTCCTGACCGCCCAGCTCGGCGACCCCGAGCTCGCCACCGGTGAGGCGGTGAGGGACGCGGGCGTGGCCGTGGAGCTGACCCACATCGCCACGCTCTACCACGACGACGTCATGGACGATGCCCCCCTGCGCCGCGGCGCCCCCAGCGCCCAGACCGTCTGGGGGAACTCGGCGGCCATTCTCGCGGGCGACATCCTCGTGGCCCGCTCCTCCCAGCTCATCGCCGCCCTCGGCCCGGAGGCGACCCTCGCCCACGCGCGCACCTTCGAGCGCCTGTGCACCGGCCAACTCCACGAGACCCTCGGCCGTCCGGCGGGAACCGACCCGGTGGACCACTACATCCAGGTCCTCGCGGACAAGACCGGCTCCCTCATCGCCGTCTCCGCCCGCTACGGCGCCATGCTCACCGGCGCGGGCCCCGTGGTCGAGGCCATCGTCGAGGAGTTCGGCGAGCGGATCGGCATCGCCTTCCAACTCGCCGACGACGTCATCGACCTGGCCTCCGACTCCGAGACCACCGGCAAGACCCCCGGAACGGACCTCCTCGAGGGCGTGGACACGATGCCCGTCCTCCTGCTGCGCACCGCCCTGGCCGCGGGCGAGCTCGACGCCGCGGGCCAGTCGATCCTCTCCGACTTGTCCTCCGCGGACCTGCGCGATCCCGCCGTCCTCGCCGGGGTCGTCGCGCGCCTGCGCGCCCACCCCGTTCTCCAGCGCACTCGGCAGATGGCGGTGTCCTGGGCCGACGAGGCCATCGCCGGCCTGGAGGGCCTGGAGGAAGCCGTCCTCGCCGCGACCCGCGAGCGCCTGGCCTCAGGCGGCGTCGCCGAGGACGATCTGAGGACCGCCCTGGCCGACGCCCGCGAGCGCGCCCGGGTGGTGCGGGGCCTGCTCGAGGACTTCGCCCACCAACTCGTCGACCGGGCCGCCTGAGGCCGGTCCTTGACACGGAGGGCCGTGCGGCCCTCCACCCCTCCGCAGAGCGCGAGGCGGGCCCCACGGCTCTGCGCCGTGGGGCCCGCCTCCTTCATGAGCTCAGTGCGTGGCCTCAGCCGTGTGCTCGTGCTCGTGCTCCTCGTCGTGGTGCTGCCCGTCGTGGTGCTCCTCGTGCTCCTCGTCGTGGTGCTCGGAGCCATCGGCGTGCGTGTGCTTGGCGAAGGCGACCTCGTTGGGGGTCACCGAGTAGGCCTTGGTGGTCTTCTCCCCGTTGGTGAGGTCCACCTTGTGGACGCTGTTCGTGGCCGGCTCGGTCACCCAGGCGGTCGTGCCGGAGATCTGGAGGGCCGGGTGGGCGTCCTGCCACTTGGCCGGCGGCTGCCAGGCGGCGATCACGGGGATCGAGTCGACGAAGGACCCCGAGGCGGGGTCGAGCTTGTGCAGGGCCCCGTCGGTGCCGAGCACCCAGGCGTTGTCTTCGCCGTCGCGCTTGATGCCGCGCCACGTGTACTCCGCGCCCGCGGGCATGTTGACGACGGAGAAGGTGCCGGCGGCCGAGTCGAGCAGGCCGACGCGGTGCAGGTTGACGCCCTCGGCGTCGCGGTCGTCCTTGTAGTCGGTGACCGCGATGGGGGAGGAGGTGGTGGTGTAGGAGTTGCCCACGCGCCCGTAGTCGGCGTCAGGGCTGGCGATCTTGGTGAAGGAGCCGCCCTTGTACAGCAGGACGCCGTTCTCGCAGCCGAGCATGGCGGCCTCATCCTTCATGACGCCCTCGCCGTGGACCCCGGGGCACTCCTCGTTGCGGGTGAGCTCAGTGCCCGAGGCATCCTGGGCCAGTGCCCCCTTGCGGGACTCAGAGTTCCCCAGGGTGCGGATGACCGTGCCGTCGGAGAGCTTGACGGCCACGCCGTGGTGGGCCTCCTCGGAGGCGATCTTCTCGGTGCTCGGCAGGCTGGTGACGGTCTCATCGGCGTCGTGGCCCAGGGCGTCGGTCTTGACGAAGGTGATCTCCCCGCTGCCGTCGGCGAACAGGCCGGTCCAGCCGCCGTGGGGCGTCACGTGCCCGCCCTTGTTTGCCGGGAAGACGAGATCGGTGAGCTTCGCCTCGCCGCCGCCGGCCCCGGTGGACAGGACCCGGAAGCCGGACTCGGTGGTGATCAGGACGTGCTCGTTGTCGCCGAAGGGGTTGAGGCGCAGGAAGCCGCTCATGGGGAAGTCGGCGACCTCCTCCAAGGTGGAGGCGTTGACGACCTTGACGCCGCCGTCGTAGGCGAAGACGAAGCGGTCCGAGCCGTGGTGGTGCTCGTGGGCCTCGGCGGAGGCGCTCATGGCGGCGGTCGCGGAGGCAGCCGTGGTGGCCGAGGCGCCCTTCGAGCCTGAGCCGCAGGCGCCCAGGGCCAGGGCAGTGGCGCTCAGGGCGGCGATGACGGCGGCGCGCCGCGTGGCGCCGACCAGGCGCGGGCGTGACGAGATGGAGGATGACATGAGATGTCCTTTCTGGCTGGGGCGTGTCATCGGCGGTGATCGGTCCTCACGCGGTGAGGGCCGTGGTGATGCGGTCTGTGTTGACGGCGAGCATGTCCAGGTAGGTGGGTGCCTCGCCGTCGGGGGCGGACAGGGATTCGGTGAACAGGGAGACCACCTGGATGTCCTGTCCGGCGGACTCCTTGAGGGCGGTGATGAGCTTGTCGGAGTGCGAGGTGTCGGCGAAGATCGCGCTCACGCCGGCGTCGCGCACGGCCGTCGAGAGCTCCTCCAGGTCCGAGGCGCTGGGGGCGGCGAGCGTGGAGCCGCCGGGGATGACGGCGCCGATGAGGCGGAAGCCGTAGCGGGCCGCC
Source organism: Actinomyces sp. zg296 (assembly GCF_009829695.1). Classification (NCBI taxonomy): domain Bacteria; kingdom Bacillati; phylum Actinomycetota; class Actinomycetes; order Actinomycetales; family Actinomycetaceae; genus Actinomyces; species Actinomyces sp. zg296. The sequence continues at coordinate 6,831 of NZ_VWPG01000005.1, read as the reverse complement.
ATATATCCGAACACGTGGTGGTTGGTGACCAGGGTGCGCTTGTCCTGGGGGATCGCGCCGAAGCGGGTGGCCATGTCCTTGTCGGCCGCGGTGAGCCTGTCGCGGTAGGCCGCGGCGGAGGTGGACAGGGCGGAGGCATCGATGCCGGACACCTTCCCGAGCGCGCCCTCCAGCCCGTTGACGACGTCGATCATCCTGGTGGGGTCGGTCCAGAAGTGCGGGTCGGGGCCGGAGGCGTCATCGGAGGAGTACTCGATGGGAGTGAACTGCTCCCCGGCGGTGAACAGCGTGACGCCGTCCCCCTTGGCGCTCTCAATATTGCTGGCCAGCCCCTCTTCCAGGCCCAGGCCATTGGTCACCAGGAGGGCGGCGTCGCGCATGGCCAGGGTCTGCTTGGCGGAGATGCCGAAGGAGTGCGGGTCCGCGTTGGGCGCCATGAGGGTGGTGACGCTTGCCTGGTCACCCACCACCTGGGTGACGACATCTCCCAGGATGTTCGTGGTGACCACGAGCGACGGCTTTCCGGTCTTCTCCTTGGGGCCGTCGCAGGCGGCGACGGCGCCCAGGGGCGACAGCGCGAGGAGCGTGAGCAGGTCCCGGCGCCTCATGCCCCGACCACCTCGAAGGAGACGAGGCCGGCAGCGGGGATCGTCCGGGCCACGCGGGCGGAGTCGGCCGCGTCGATCTCCAGGACGGAGGCGCCATCGGCGCCGGGGGCGTAGACGCGCTTAGGAGTGACCCGAAGGCCGGCGGCCGCGGCGAGGCCGGGGTTGGCGATGGGCTCGGTGACCGTGGCCTCGGCGCCGTCTGCCCACACGCGCACGCGCCCCTCGGCGTCCACGCCCACGACGCGCTTGTGCGTGTCGTCCATCGCGGACACGGCGACGACGGGCGCCCCGAAGGCCACCCGCGTCCAGCTCCTGGCCCGCACGCTGAGGAGCCAGGCGCCGCCGTTCTCATCCAGGGCCACCACCTGGGAGCGGCGGGCCCGGTTGGACAGGGAGACGATCTTCGTCCCGGCGGCCTCCTCCGGCAGGGGGACCCACGCCAGGGAGGGCGGCTCGGCGGTCGCGGTCGAGGAGGGCTCCGGCGCGACGACGGCGCCGCCCTGGCAGCCCAGGACGATGCCGGCGCGGGTCAGCGCCCCGCCCGACGCCGCCGCGCAGGCGACGCCCTGGCCGACGGCACTGCCGGCGTCGTCGATGATGCTCGCCTGGCCCCCGGAGACCAGGACGGTCCGCTCTCCCAGTGGAGCGGCGAAGGACCCGGCGTCGATGGTGGCCGTGGTCAGGGCGCTCTGACGCCCCTGCCCCAAGGCCTGGCGGTCCAGGACCGTGGCGGTGGTGCCCGAGGCGATGACGGTGCGGGCGTTGGTGGAGGCCACGCTGGCCTTCCCGCTCATCCCCAGGGCGCCCAGGTCCCGGGAGGCGGCGCGGTAGAAGTGCTGGTGGTCGCCGTGGTCCCAGGTCCACGCCCCGGAGTCCACCAGGCTGAGCGCGCCGTCCGGCCCGGTGAGGGCCACGAATCGGGAGTCCGACGCGGTGGCGGTCAGGCCGGGCAGTGAGGTGATGGGGGCCGGGGCGCCGTCGGCGGCGAGGTCGAGGAGGCTCACCTGGCCGTCGGAGGAGGCGGTCACCAGGGACAGGGGCGCCTCGGAGAGTTCCGTGGCGCCGTCGATGTGGCCGTGCCCATCACCCTGGGCGGCCGCGCTGGCCTCCGAGGTGCCTGACGGGGAGGCGCTCGCGGCGCCGTCGGAGGGCGAGCCCCCGGAGCAGGCGCTGAGGGCGAGGGCGGCGGCCAGCCACGCGACGGCGGCGGTTCCGGCACGGCCGCCGCGGACGGCTCCGCGGATGTGCTGGGAGGGCTGGGGGAGTCTCACGCGTGCTCCTTCGGGGTTGTGGGGGACAGGAGGGGCCTGCCCGAGCGGCGCCGGCCGGTCAGCGCGGCGGCCCCGGAGGCCAGGAGGAAGACGCCCGCGGCCGTGGCGGTGATGGTGGCGCCGCCGGCCGTGTCCGCGTACAGGGAGATGTAGAGGCCCACGACGACGCAGGCGCTGGAGATGACGGCCGCCCAGGCGGTCATCGCGAGGATCGACTTCGACCACAGCGCGGCCGTGGCCGGCGGGGCGACGAGGAGCGCCACCACCAGCAGGGTGCCCACGGCCCGGTAGGAGGCGACGACGGCCGCGATGATCAGGAGGGTCAGGCCGGCCTGGGCCAGCGCCGGGCGCATCCCCAGGGTCAGCGCGATGCCCGGATCGAGGGACAGCGCCGTCAAGGGGCGGATCATGATGGCGCCCACGATGAGGACGACGATAAGCGTGCCGATGAGCACGGTGATCTCATCACTCCTGATCCCCAGGATGTCGCCGAAGAGGATCGCGGTGATATCCGTGGCGAAGGAGCGGGACCGGGAGACGATGATCACGCCCAGGGAGAGCATGAGGACGAAGGTGATGCCGATGGCGGTGTCCTGGGAGAGGCGGGCCCGCCGGGACAGGAGGGCGACGAGCACGCCCATGGCGGTGGCGCTGAGCGCGGCGCCGGCCAGTGTGGGCAGCCCGATGAGGGCGCTGATCGCCACCCCCGGCAGCATGCCGTGGCCGATGGCCTCCCCGAGGAATCCCATGCCCCGGATGACCACCCAGGTGCCCGCCACCGAGCAGACCAGCGCCGCGAGGACCCCTCCGGTCAGGGCATTGGAGAAGAACCCGAGGGAGAGCGGGTCGAGGAGGTAGTGCACCCGCGAAGCGTAACGATAATCGTTCGCGGTTGTCACGCTATGCTCACGGCATGCGTCTTCCCACCCCTCAGCGGGACTCAGCGAGCGCGCCCGCGGCCCCCGACCTCCCGTCCTCCGGGCCGGGCCCCGCGGCGGCGCGTCCCGCGGCCGGCGCCGCGGCTCCGGGCGGCCTCGCCCTGCGCGGCGCCGTCGTGCGTAGGGGCGAGGTGCTCGCCCTCGACGGCGTGAGCCTGGATCTGGCCCCGGGTGAGGTCACCTGCCTCTTTGGCCCCAACGGCTCGGGCAAGTCCACCCTCCTGGCCGCCGTCGCGGGGATCCTGCCCCTGGCGGGCGGTCGCATCGAGCGCCGCCCCGCCAACGCGAGGCTCTCCCTCGTACCCCAGGCCCCGCCGATCCCCGAGCGCATGCCGCTGACGGTCCGCGCCGCCGTCGCCATGGGCTGCTGGGGGGATGCCGGGTTCCTGCGCCCCTTGAACCGCGCCCACAAGCGGCGCGTGGGCGAGGTGATGGGAGTCCTGGGTATCGCCGACCTCGCCGACCGCCAGCTCTCCGAGGTCTCCGGCGGGCAGCGTCAGCGGGTCCTGGTCGCCCAGGCCCTCGTCAGCCGGCCCGACATCCTGCTCATGGACGAGCCGACCGCGGCCGCCGATGCCCGCTCCACCGGCATCATCCACGACGCCGCGGCCCAGGCCGCCCGGGAGGGCGCCCTCGTGCTCCTCGTCAGCCATGACGAGCAGGCCCGTCGGATCGCCGACCGCTGCCTCACCCTCGAGGCCGGCCGCGTCGTCGACGACGAGCGGGGGCCCGCGCGCTGAGGAGCGGGAGCCCGCGCGCTCAGGCGCCGCGCCCCTGGCGGGCTCAGCGCCACGCCGTCGCGGCGTAGAAGGACGCCCGCCCGCGGGGGTCCATCACCCCGATCCCCTCATGGGTCACCTCCAGCGCCCCGGCGGCGCTCGAGGTGAGATCTCCGGGGATGAGCGCGGTGGCCAGCTCCTCGCCCGTGCGCAGATCGGTGAGCACCACCTCCCCGGGTCGCGAGTCGAAGACCGTGTAGAGCACGTCGTCGTAGACCGCCAGGCCGGTGGGGACCGCGCCGTCGGCGTTGGGCCACGTGAAGGTCGGGGTGGGGGAGCCGAGCTCGCGCAGGTCGGCGGCCGCCGGGGTCCGGATGACGGAGTAGGCGCCGGCGCTCCAGGCCACCGGGTGGCTCGCCGCTCCGGGTGGGCCCGCGCCCAGATCCGCGGTGGCGCGGGTGCCCAGGTCCATGGCCCGCCAGGAAGCCTGGTCGGGCCCGGCCCAGTAGAGCCACCCATCCAGCAGGTGGGCCTGACTCGTGGGAACCTCCAGGAGGAGGGAGCCATCGGTGGTGGACAGGACGCGGTACGGCGGCGAAGCCGGTGAGGAAGCAGCGGGCGGCGTCGCGCCGACCATCACGGCGTCGCCACTCATGCCCGCGAGCGCGGTGGGCGCCTGGCCCTGAGGGCTGGTGAGGACAGTGGTGAGATCAGCGGTGGAGAGCACCTCGATCCAGCAGGGGCCGGCCGGGCCGCCCGGCGGGGGCGCCAGCGCCACGGTGAGGCGCAGCGCGTCCGAGGACACGGCCAGGCGCGCCGATCCCTTCGCCGTCGGGGCGCTCGCGGGCAGAACCAGCTCCCGGGAGGCCAGAACCCTCCCCGAGACCAGCTCGGTCTTGAGGACCGTGGCCGACCAGCGCCCGGCCTGGGGCGGCCCCATCTTCACCGCCGTGGTCAGGCTGTAGGCGCAGGCGCCGCGCGGGTCGACGACGGCCGCGGCGTCCGAGAGCGCCTGGGTGGCCCCTTGGGGATCGCCCCCGCGCCCGAGGTCGGAGACGGTCGCCTCCGTGAAGCCCAGCGCCCCGCCGTCGGCGGTGAGGACCCTGAGCGTGCCCGTGGACAGGTCCGCGTACCACCAACTGGGGTGGTCGCTGCGGAACACGAAGCGGTCTTCGATCGACCACCCCAGCCCGGAGTCGGCGAGCATGTCGATGTCCAGGCCCGGGAGCCCTGCGGTGGGGGAGAAGGCGGTTGGGGCGGCGCGGTCGGACGAGCCCGACGACGGCGCGGGGAACGGCCCTGAGAAGGGCGCGGCTGAGGAGGCGGTCGCCCCACCGGGCGGTACCTCGCCCTCGGGGTGCCGGGCGCAGCCGGCCGATGCGAGGCCCGGCAGGATCGCTGGGGCCCCCAGGACGGAGAGCATGAAGGAGCGGCGCTTCATCGCGGGGCCTCTCAGGGCAGGGTCGGCCAATGCGTTCGCGGTCCCGCCCACCCTAGCAGCGTTCCAGGGCGGCCGGAAGGCGCCTTGGCCGCCTCAGAGACGTCCATTACCTGGGCCATTGTCGGTAAGGGGGTCCGAAGTATCTAGACTGTGCCCGTCGTCGTCCCAGCCTTCCTCGGCGCGCCGAGCCAGGATCGCCCCAGACCCCTCACACCAGGAGCCAGACCCAGTGAGCACCCGCCCTCTCTCCGTCGCCGTCATCGGGGCAGGCCCCGCGGGCATCTACGCCTCGGACATCCTGTCCAAGTCCGGCCTTGAGGTGAACATCGACCTCTTCGAGCGACTCCCCGCCCCCTACGGCCTGGTGCGCTACGGCGTCGCCCCCGATCACCCCCGCATCAAGCAGATCATCGTCGCGCTGTACAAGATCCTCCAGCGCGGGGACATCCGTCTCATCGGGAACGTCGAGGTCGGTCGCGACATCACGGTCGATGAGCTGCGCGAGCACTACGACGCCCTCATCTTCTCCACCGGCGCCGACACCGACGCCCCCCTGCGCATCCCCGGGGTCGACGCCCCAGAGTGCCACGGCGGCGCCGACTTCGTCTCCTGGTACGACGGGCACCCCGACCACCCGCGCACCTGGGACCTGAGCGCCAAGGAGGTCGCCGTCATCGGCGTGGGCAACGTGGGCCTCGACATCGCCCGCGTCCTGGCCAAGCACGCCGAGGACCTCATGGTCACCGAGGTCCCCGAGAACGTCGCCGCCGAGCTGCGCCGCTCCCCGGTCACCGACGTGCACGTCTTCGGGCGCCGCGGCCCCGCCCAGGTCAAGTTCACCCCGCTGGAGCTGCGCGAGCTCGGCAAGCAGCCCGACGTCGACGTCCTCGTCGATGAGGAGGACTTCGAGTACGACGAGGGCTCGCAGGCGGCGCTGGCCGCCTCCAACCAGCAGCGCCAGGTGGTCAAGGCCCTTGAGGGCTACGCCATGGCCGAGCCGGAGGACCTCACCGCCTCCCACCGCATCCACATCCACCTGTTCTCCGCCCCCAGCGAGGTCCTCACCGATGAGGAGGGCCATGTGCGCGGCCTGCGCGTCGAGCGGACGCGCCTGACCGGCGACGGGAGCGTGGAGGGCACGGGGGAGTTCCGGGACTTCGAGGTCCAGGCCGTTTACCGGGCGATCGGATACGCCGGCAGCCCCATCGAGGGCCTGCCCTTCGACGCCGAGCGCCACGTCCTGCCCAATGCCGGCGGCCGGGTCCTGGGTGAGGGCGGTGAGCCGCTGACCGGTATCTACGCCACCGGCTGGATCCGCCGCGGTCCCGTGGGGCTCATCGGCTCGACCAAGTCTGACGCCCAGGAGACCATCTCCAACCTCGTGGCCGACGCCCAGGCGGGACTGCTCCACGCCACCACCGCCGATGAGGATCAGGTCGGGCACGACGCCGTCATGCTCCTGCTCAACAAGCGCGGCATTCCCTTCACCACCTGGGACGGCTGGGAGCTCCTCGACGCCTACGAGCGCGGTCTGGGCGAGGCCTACGGCGAGGTGACGGTTAGCGGTGGGGAGTCCAAGCCCCGTGAACGCGTCAAGGTGGTCTCCCGCGAGGCCATGACCGCGGTGTCGCGCGGCACCGAGATCCCCGCCGACCTCATCGGCGCCCCGGACCCCTCCCGTGTCCCGGAGCGCGTCGCCCACCGGCTCTGAGTCGCGTGGGGGAGGGGTAGGACGAGAGGTCTTGGAGACCGCTCGGGCCGCCTCGCAGCCCCCTCGTTCTGCCGGCGCGCCCTGATTTACCGTCTCGGCCCGCGGTTGCGCCCTCATTCTCGCCGTTTGTGGGGGGCACCGCG